>CAKZUM010000230.1 GCA_937921525.1 uncultured Saprospiraceae bacterium | reverse complement strand
TAGCATCGACGAGGCTTTTCAACATGAGCAAAAGGCAAAGATTCGGGGAATCTTTATTTTTTGTGAACCGCTTGCGGATGGGTTGCTAAAGGAAAAATAACAAGTAGAAGAATGTACATTTATTATTGAACCATTTCTTATCGTTAATACTGTAGTAACGATCATTAAAACATCTTTTGTACTTTCATAGTTTGATAGATGCAGCGATTCATCTAGTTTTGAGAATCCAATGTCTTTGAGAAGACTAGTTATTATAATTTGTCCAGCAACGGGAAGTTGCTGGACAAAAAAGCGTATTGCGTTTTAAAAATTAAGCAAAGTAATACCAATATTAAAAGGCCGTAATTCAGGTCCTTGATCTTCCTTAAATAAATTATTCAAAGAATATTGTGCATAAAAGGCAATCGGCCCAACACCTACTCTACCGACCAAACCATATCTAAATTTATTCAAATTGAAATCATCTTTGATTTTAGTTTTCTCCCCTGATTCCGTCTTGAGCTTTTGCTTAGAATTAATCAGAATACCACCATACCATCCACCGCTTAGGTATACACCTTTTTTACGTCCAGGTGTTAATGTAAATAGTACTGGCACTTCTAAAAAGGTCGTTTTTAGTTTATTCTTCTTATAAGCAGTCCCATCATCTTCTACTTGGAAAGCTAATTGGTTCGGTACAATTCTAAAGTCATTGGCAAACTTGTAATTCATAAAGGAGAAAGACAAACCATATTCTATACTAGCATGTGATTTAATAATTGGAATCCTATGGCGAACTGCATGAAAATTTAGATTTAGAGAACCATTGTATAGCAATTCATATTGATCTAGCGAAGTAGGTAGATTAATACTATTTTCGTACAAATAGCTACTAAATCCTATATCCAATAATCCAAGTCGTAAATCCGAACCATCTTTAAATTTCCAGCCATTATCATTGATGGTCACACTAAATCCGTCTTCGTCATTTTCCTCAGTATTCCTTTTTTCTGTTTCTTCATCTGCTGCTTCCACCTCCTCTACTGTACCAAAATTTACTTCAGATTTCAAAGTATCTAATTGCTCTTTCGCTTGTATAGTATCTATTTGTCCTTGTAATGGCTGAGTTAAACTACCTACTAAAAGTACCACTAAGGTAATGATGATTGAAAAATTGGTTTTGTTAAACATACGCTTAATTTTTTGGGCTTTTTGAAAATCCTATACTTCTCTAGGGTCATCAAGGTGAGTAACCCTGATAATTTACTATAGATTAATAGACTTGTTCCTAAATAAGAATTGATTATATAAAAATTAGATTTTTTCATATATCAACTTGTTATTTGTGAGCAAGTCTAATGGATTAATAAAAAGCTATGTTTTAAAAAGTTGGGTGATTCCTTTGCTTTATGGCCTTTAAAGCAATGAATATAAAATTGTTTTAAAATCTGGTTGTGTGTATATAAAAATGTATGAATCGTCGAGGTTTGTAACCTCGATTTAGTATGATTATCATATAGCATCGAGGTTACAAACCTCGACGATCTTCTATATTGATAATTTTTTTGTCAGTACCAATAAAGAGTGCGCACACAATTGAGTATCGATTGTTAGTCCGCAAAAAAAGATGGAATGATAGAGACCCTCACTCCATTGCCAGGAAGTTTGCCTATAAAGCTTTTTAAGGTTCTTCTTTCTGGCGTTTTTGCAATTGCAGTATTCACACTTTGTGAAAGATAATTCATGCCATCAGCATGTATTTCTTTTGAGACTTTTAGTAAATCTATTTTTTTACTAGACAAAGCAGCTATTTGAATCGTCTCCTTTGCAGGTTGCGCTGTAAGCGTTGCCTGATTTATAATGGTAGTAAGTTTTTCTTTCTCCTCTGTATAAGCTACTGCTGATGACTGGACATTGGTAGCAATCATCTGTGATTCATCAGAATTTGTAGGGTATACAATTACTTCTTTTTCCTCACTCCCAATTTTAGCTACTTTTTTATAGGCTTGTTTTACCGAGTTTTCATTCGTTGTTACTACAGCTTGTGCAGCCTTTTCAGATGTCACTTGCTTATCCATTACCAATACTTCTTTTTCGATCTCCGTCTCCTTAGGAAGCGTAGATTGAATTGGATGCTTGTCTATTACTTCATCTGGCGTAGCAGTTGCTATTGTTGGATCAATAGTGGTTGTTTCAGAAAAGTGCAATATTATTATTGCCAATAATATGGAAGCGGCCACACTCCATCTTAGCGGATTCATCCACACGATTCTATTGCTAGACGTTTCTTTTAATAATTGTTTTTTATTATTAAAAACAATTGGTTCTGGAGTCAGCAAAACAAAGTCTTTCATTTCATCGAGTTCCGCTTTTATAGCAGGATGCTTTAATAGAAATTGCTCCATAGCTTTTAACTCTTCCGAAGAAAGTGTCCCTTCCAAATAGTCCAATGCGAATGCCTCGTAATTTAATTTATTGATTTTCATAATTATACTGCTTGATCTATTTGCCGAATATATTCTTGCAATTTCTTTCTGCCTCTGTATAAATAAACCTTCACTTGAGAGAGCGTCAATTCTGTCATTTCAGCCAACTCTTCGTAATTATAACCTTCATAGTCTCTCATTAAAATGAGCGTCTTTTGAATCTCACTCAATTGTTCTAAGCCTTTGTTCAAAATTTCTCTAGTCTCAAATTGACGTTGAAAACTATTATCTCCTTCTTCTGGTAAATGCTCATTAGAGCCTCTGAACTTTTGTCGTCTCGTATAGTCTATCATATTTCGATAGGCTACGGTAAATAGATAAGATTTCGCTTTTTCAAAAACTACTTGCTCTTTATTGATCCAAAGTTTTTCAAAAGTGTTTTGTACAATATCCTGCGCCTCCATCTCATTAGAGAGTTGCTTGACCAGAAAACGGTAAACGTCATCTGACAACTGGTTAACGCATATATTGTATTCTTTTGTCGTCAATGGATTTTTATTTAGAGCAGAGAAACGAGAGTAGAGACTTATTGTGTTTAAAAAATGAATATCTAATTTTCAAACGAAATCTCAGTCTCTATTCTCGCTTCTCTACTCTCTGTTCTATTCTTGTTTCGTTAATTCGGCAATAAAACGGATGAGGGTATTCTAAAGTTACAGCTTAAAAAAATATTTTTTGTTTTTTCTCAATTTGCCAATCACACACGTAGCTCAAGCTTCCAACTTGAGAAGGCTACTCACACGTAGCTCAAGCTTCCAGCTTGAGAAGGCTACACACACGTAGCTCAAGCTTCCAGCTTGAGAAGGCTACTCACACGTAGCTCAAGCTTCCAGCTTGAGAAGGCTACTCACACGTAGCTCAAGCTTCCAACTTGAGAAGGCTACACACGTAGCTCAAGCTTCCAGCTTGAGAAGGCTACTCAAGCTGGAAGCTTGAGCTACCTGCTACAGGAGCTACACCAAAAAAAAATGCCAAGTTTACAATGTAA
The DNA here is from genome assembly GCA_937921525.1 of uncultured Saprospiraceae bacterium. Taxonomy (GTDB): domain Bacteria; phylum Bacteroidota; class Bacteroidia; order Chitinophagales; family Saprospiraceae; genus JAFMDF01. The sequence goes on along the minus strand of CAKZUM010000230.1, from coordinate 8,028 downwards.
GCTTGGCATTTTAATTAAGTATTATTTGATACCTACGTTTCCTAAGCCTTTGAGGCTTAGTAAACGTGTGACGCTACTTCACAACTAACAATTGCGGCTGCCAACCCACTTCATTTAAAATTCTTATAGAATAAACTCCCGCAGACAGTGAAGATAAATCTAGCTGATTATTCCCCGTTTGTAAATTATAAGTTTGAATCTGCTGTCCTGACATAGAGTAAATAGCAGCAGTAGCCTGTTGAGATTCTGGCCAATGAATCGTTGTGAAAATAGAACTTGGATTTGGAAAAAGTTCGAAAGATTTTGTAAATACCTCCTTCACAGATGTAGGCGGCCCTTGTGCTTCGAAAGTTATTTGGTCGATACAAAAGTAAGCAGGGGTATTCATACCAAATTGCCCGTTGTCACTTGAGGAAAGAGAAAAAATCAAGCTATCTGCCTTGCCTAGTGGCGTTAAATCTACAAATGTCCAATCTTTAAGAATGTAATCCTGATTATTATCTACGGATCGAAAATCTGCTAAAAAAAATTGAACCACTTCTGACCCAATCACTCCGTCCAAGAATTTTTGAATGGTCAATAAAAAGAAGTCTTCATCGTCTCCTGTTTCTCCACCAAATTTTTTAGCAAAGGCATCCCCCTGTTCCATACTTAAAGCAGCATAGGTATTATTGGTAACATACATTCCGCTAAAGGCAGCACTTGTCCCTGTACCACCCATCTCTGCACTCGCACCAGTAAGTGACATAATCGTAGGGCTGAATGCCGCGCTAACGGCATAGGTATTGGTACCTTCTGCCCCCCCTCCAGCAATGGAACTTAAATCATTCATAAAGCCCGGGGTGAGTGTATCCGTCTGAGCAGAAATTCCCCAATCTGTCCAAGAATCGAAATCTGGATTGTAGCTATTTGGAAAAAATAAGTTTCCACTAGTGAAGCCACCTGCCTCTCCACTATCATTCAAAGAAGTGCCAACGGCTAAATTAAAGTTTTCAAAGTCCACTACTTCTTGGGCACTTAAAGCAAATGTCCATAGCAGGATTAATAGGGTAAAAGTTTGTTTCATTATTATTTATTTTCAAAGTTTATGTTAATACCGATTTGATAATACCGCCCGGGCATTGCACGCCGCTCAATAACTCGGTAGTTGGTATTCCAAATATTATTTGCTTGTATAAAGATTAGTGTATCCCATTTGTTCAAGGTATGCCGATATTGAATCCGAAGGTCCCCTAACTGGTAGCTAGCTAGGGCATCAGAAATACCTTGACTAGCTCCTGTAAACGTATGATTATAAACCGCTTGCAATGTTCCATAAGCTATTTCAGCTTTCGCAAATCCTTGATGAATCGGGACATAAATCAGTTGTTCGCCTGCTGCAATACGAGGACTTTCCAATGCCACTTGATTCGTTGATCGAATATAATCATACCCCCCCTTAATCGCCAAGGTCCAATTCTTTGCAGAAAAGGTATATCTGATTCGTTGCTCTATTCCTCTACTCCATACTTTGGTGATATTGTTTGCGGACCAAAAAGAATTGCCTGGTGCAATACTCCATAAAATCCAGTTGTCAATATGTCGATTAAATCCTGTCAGGCTATAGGACCAGGCATGATTTTTCTTTGCTCCAAATGTGTGTAGACCTACTTCTTCACTCCATCCGTTTTCTGCCTGTAAGTTAGCATTACCACCAGGTTCCCAAAACCGATCATTCAGGGTTGGAAGTCGATAATTTCTACTGACTTTTGCTTTTATTAAAAGTTGCTCTTGCAACTTAGTTTCTATTCCCATGGACGGCATGATAGGGACTAAAGTTGAATCCACTAATTCTTGTCTAAAATTTAGTTGAGCTTTCCATGGTCCTTTTTGATGCTGCAACGCTATAAATAGTGCCGTTCTATTTTCTGACCTATTAGTAGAATAGCTATCTGCCTTTGCGGTGGTGTAAGTATCATTTATTCCCCAATGAAAAGCAGTGTTGGTACTCTTTTTCCAAATCCCTTCTACCTCTCCAATAGTCGTCTTAAAATCACTTAATGCCCGTAGACCAATGGAGGCATCCTGATAATCAATTCCTTCTGAAAAATGGGCTACCTTTGCTTGAAGCGTATGCTTCAAGCCAGTCTTTTTCCACTGAACAGTAGTTCGTATAAAATCATCTACTTGAAATGCCTCACTTCTTGTTTGGGTCGTTGTGGGTGGGATTTCTCTCTCCGCTTTCTGTGTCCAAAAATAGACCGTCCATTGTTGGTTATTTGATGTCTGGAATCCCAGCTCTTGCAAAAATCCCTTTTGTTTTACAGCAGCATGTGTCTGCGTTTTTGTCGGTAAATCTGCCCGAATTCGATAGGTAAAATCATTGGTAGCCGTTTGATTAAAAAGACGAGTAGTACTAGACCACTTTTTATTGCTTTTCTTTAAAACGACTTGCTGTTGGAAAGTGCTAAAACTACCATAACTCGACTGCAAGTCTACCGAACTTTTCTCCGTAAATGTAGTTTGGTTCTCTAAATGAATAACTCCACCAATCGCACCACTCCCCCATAAAGTGGATTGTCCCCCATATTGAATCCCCACTTGATCCATTAAACCACTTGGCAACATCGACAGATCTAACAAACCCAACATTGGACTTTGTAAAGCAATTCCATTCCACACCACTACGGTATGTCCAGCACTTGCGCCCCTTACCGCAGTCGTTGCTATACTTCCTAATCCGTAACTTTTTACAAATACATTGCTTTCCCTTTTTAATAAATCAGCTATACTCGCCCCTCCATTATTTTGAAGCACTTCACTAGACCATCTATCTACTCTGCCCCCTACTGCTTGTGTTCGGATAGTCGGTGCGCTGATTTCTATAGTAGGCATCATCAACACCGTGTCAACCTGAGCATAGCCAAGTTGAAATACCAAAATCAAAGCGGCAACTGCAAAGAGCTTACCCTTACAAAGCAGCGCTGCATCCAATAACAAATTGCGTAAAAGAAAATCCTGAAATAAAGGCATTTACCGATTTAACGGTAGACAAAAGGAAATGGGTAGGTAGGAAGGGGCAACTTACAGATAAGTCTGCCTGCCTATGATACTATCCCAACTTTTCCTCCGAAAGTCTACGATATAAAGTATAAGATATGGCAGGTCTTCTGACTTACTCTTCTTTTGATGCCTTCCCATTGAAAATAATCAACAGTGGCTTAATAGTATCAAAAGATTGGATTGATCCAAGAGCTTACAGCAGCGGGGACTGTTTCGGATTTACACCGAATTCCCTTTTAAGATTGATTTATTTTTAATAAAAAAATTCATTAAAAATAGCTCAACCACCAATTGGCTGCAAATATAGGAAAGTTTAGGAAAGAAGTTGTTTAAAAATGTAATTGAGGTCTGCAAATCTGTATGAGATTCCCTATACCCCTAATTTAGTAGCCGCAGCACGCAAAGCCAACAAGTACCCTTGCGTTCCCAAACCACAAATCATCCCAACCGCTACCCCCGTTATATAGGAGTGATGTCTGAAAGCTTCTCTTTGATGAATATTGGAAATATGCACTTCATAGACGGGCATATCCGCAGCTGCTAAGGCATCTCGTAGAGCTACAGAGGTGTGCGTATATCCACCAGGATTGATAATAATGGCCTCTCTTTTTCCTCTTGCTGCTTGGACTAAATCAATTAAGCCGCCTTCGCTATTATGTTGTGCGCAATATACTTTTATGCCTAACTCTTTACCTAGCTGCACACATTTTTCTTCTACCTCTTTTAGCGTTTCTTTACCATATATCTCGGGTTCTCTCTTTCCGAGTAAATTTAAGTTAGGACCATTTAGTAATAAAATGGATTTTATTTTTTTCTTTGTAACTGGCATATTTCTTATCTTGATTCTTCTTTTTCACTTAAGTACCGACAAATTACTAAGACTTGGGAAGTTTTGAAAACTTACCAAGTCTTCGCAAGAACGGAAAAAAGGCTTTTAAAAAAAAATTAAAACCAATCAATCATGCAATTAGGTTTTGTCTCTGCCATTTTACCTGAACTATCCTTAAAACAAGTGCTGCAACACGCTGCCCGCATCGGCTACGATTGCGTAGAAGTCATGTGCTGGCCTAAGGGCAAAGCAAAGCGCAGATATGCTGGCGTAACCCATATTGACGTAGCAAATTTAGACAAAAAGCAAATCAAAAAAATAGCTACCTTAGTAAAACAAACAGGCGTACAAATAAGTGCCCTAGGTTATTACCCTAATCCATTAGTCGCAAGTCTCACAGAATCAGCGTTCTACGTAGAACATATATTAAAAATAATTGAAGCTGCACCACTCCTTGGCTTAGATACCATCAATACTTTTGTAGGAAGAGATCAAAATAAAACGATCGAAGAGAATTGGGATAGGTTCGTTAAAGTATGGACACCCATCGTCAAGGCAGCGGAAAAAAGAAAAGTCAAAATAGGCATAGAGAACTGTCCCATGTCATTTACAAAATCAGAATGGCCCGGTGGTCAGAATTTAGCCATTAGTCCTGCCGTATGGACTAAGATGTTTGAGGCGATCCTTAGCGACTATTTTGGACTAAATTATGACCCCTCTCACATGGTATTGCAGCAAATGGATCACATAGCCCCAATACGTGACTTTTCCTCAAAATTCTTCCATGTTCATGCCAAAGATTTAAAAATAGATCAATATCAATTAGATCAGGTCGGTGTTTTTGCGCACCCAAACCTCTGGCACACCCCTAAATTACCTGGTCTGGGGCAAGTAAATTGGAGTGCATTTTTCTCTACCTTATCTGATAAAGGGTACAATGGCGCAGTCTGTGTAGAAGTAGAAGATCGGGCTTATGAGGGGCCTATAGAGAGCAGATTGGCGGCATTAGAGCAGAGTTATCGGTATTTAAGACAGTATATGTAACACAGAATTTATTCTGTAAACCCGTACCACAGAATTTATTCTGTACATTAAAAACCTCGGAATAAATTCCTCGGAATGAACGGAATAAATTCCGTGCTACGGAAATACTTGCGAAATCCACAATAAATGACTACTTTTGCGTCCGCAAATTTTAGAATTAAATTTGCGGTATTATTTAATCACAAATAACAATAAACTTCTAGCAAATGCGAAATTATGAAGTTACTTTCATCGTAGATCCAACGCTGTCGAGCGATGAAATTAAGTCGGCAGCAAAAAAGTATGTCGACACCGTTAAGGGCGCAGGTAAAATCGTTCATATAGACGAGATGGGCCTACGACAGTTAGCATACCCTATTAAAAGACGTAACACTGGTATTTATTACTGTGTAGAGTTTGAAGTAGAAAATGGAGAAGTAATTCCAGGATTGGAATTAGCGATGACTCGAGACGATGCTATTCTTAGATTCTTATCTGTAAGATTAGACAAGCACGGTGTTAAGTACAACGAAGATAAAAGAGCGGGCAAGATTGGAAAAATCGTAAAGAAAAAGAAAAAAGAGGAAGAGCCGCAAAACAAGCGTAAAGGAAAGCCAAGGGGCAACAGCAATAACAACAAGCGAAAGTCTAATGACAATTCGTCTGCTGCAAAACCCAAAGCTCCAGACACAGAGGCTAAAGCATAAGTTATTAATTCCTTTTAATAGTGCCTCAAAAAGAGCACTTTCTAATTTTCCTTATTAATAAAATTAAAGTAGAAATATAATGGCTACTAGAGAAGTAATAAAATTTTTAAGCAATCCTAAAATCGGTGGTAAGCGAGATAAGTACTGTCGATTCCGTAAGTTTGGTATCAAGCATATCGATTATAAAGATGCTGACTTTTTAGAGCAGTTTGTCAACGAGCAAGGTAAAGTATTACCTCGTCGTATTACTGGAAACTCTTTAAAATATCAAAGAAGAGTTTCTACAGCTATCAAACGTGCAAGACACTTGGCATTGATGCCTTATGTAACGGATTTATTGAAATAAAATGGTTGCGCACGATCAACTATTTTAGTCCTCTTAAAATCGTAGCCATAAGGGCTACCTCAAAATTCATATTCGACAATGGATATTATATTATTACAAGATGTTGATAAAGTTGGAGACAAGCTGGACATCGTTAAGGTGAAGCCAGGCTATGGTCGCAACTTTTTAATACCTCGAGGTTTAGCCATGGTAGCCAATGCTACTAATCGAGCTAAAATCGATGAAATAAAATCTAAAGAAGCAGAACTTCAAGCTGGTCGTTTAGACGAAGCTAAAGTTTTAGCGGCTAAAATTGAAGCGGCTACCATCAAAATCGGCGCAAAAGCCGGTGAAAGTGGTAAGATTTTCGGTAGTGTAACTAATGTTCAGTTAGCTGCAGCACTGAAAGACCAGTTAGATATTGATGTAGAAAGAAAGAACATCATCCTAAATGACGAAGTAAAGGAATTAGGTTCTTATGAAGCAAAAGTGAAGGTTCATCCTAGCTTATCTGCTACTTTAAAGTACGAAGTAGCTGCTGACTAAGCTTTTTCTATAAGCTTTCTAGTAAAAAAGCCTTTTGTGTTTAACACAGAAGGCTTTTTTATTTTAGTAGTGACTAGATCTTAAACGAATTCAGGTCATTAGCGACGAATTCTTGGTGGCAGACATTTTAAAAATGGCTGACACCTTTTCGTAGACCCCAAGTATCAGCCACTTTCTAAGTGTCTGCTACTAATAAAGTATTAACTCTCCGATAATTCGCCAATGGCTAACCACGCCATCAAGCCAATACTTGTTTCTAAAGCACTTTCATCTATATCAAAGGTGTTCGTATGAACACTCGATGTAATCCCTCGTTTTTTATTTCCCGTTCCTAGTCTGTAAAAACAAGCCGGCATTTCTTGGGAGAAATAAGCAAAATCTTCTGCCGTCATACGGATAGGTAGATCAACGACCTTGGATTTGCCAAGATATTCTTGTGCTCGTTTCTTAGCTCGTAATGTCAATTCTTCTTCATTGACTAAGAAGGGATAACCTTTTACGATATTGAAAGTACATTTAGCACCCATGGACTTGGCCAAGCCTTCCGCCATCTTTTTCATTTTTTTGTGGGCTTGCTTCCGCCACTTTTCATCCATAGTTCGAAAAGTGCCTTCTACTTTTACTTCATCAGGTATCACATTTGTTGCGCCGCCCGTAGAATTGATTTTACCGAAAGTTAATACTGTAGGAACAGTTGGATTAGCAGAACGACTAACTATCTGCTGAAGAGAAACAATGATATTAGAAACAACAACAATTGGATCAATACAATTTTGTGGCAATGCACCATGCCCACCTTTACCCGTTAGGGTAATATAAATTTCATCGGTGGAAGCCATATATTTTCCTGGGCGGATTCCTATTGTCCCTGCCTCCAATGGTGGGTGAACATGCTGGCCAAAAATACTGGTAGGCTTCGGATTTTTTAGCACCCCTTCTTTGATCATAATAGACGCGCCTCCTGGCAATTTCTCTTCTCCTGGTTGAAATATGAGTTTAACAGTACCTTCAAATTGATCTTTTAGGGTATTCAGTATTTTTGCCGTTCCAAGTAAAGAGGAGGTATGTACATCATGCCCACAGGCATGCATCACTCCTTCATTTTTCGACTTATAAGGTACCTCGTTTGCTTCCGTTATAGGTAAGGCATCTATATCTCCTCTCAATGCTATAATCTTCTTAGAAGGGTTCTTACCCTTTATGAGCCCCACTACTCCATTATCTGCAATACCGTGTTTGTATGGAATACCGTATTCTTTTAATTTTTTGGCAATGAATTGACCCGTTTTCACTTCTTCAAAAGATAATTCAGGATGTTGATGTAAATGCCTTCTAATCCCGATGATCTCTTCATGAAATTCTTTTGCTAATTCCTTTATTCTCTTTTTCATTAAATTATAAGGCTACCTTAGTAGTAAGAAATGGTTCAATAATAAATGTACATTCTTCTACTTGTTATTTTTCCTTTTGGCATCCCGTCCGCAAGCGGTTCACAAAAGATAAAGATTCCCCGAATCTTTCCCTTTTGTTCATGTTGAAAAGCCTCGTCGATGCTA
>CAKZUM010000229.1 GCA_937921525.1 uncultured Saprospiraceae bacterium | reverse complement strand
TTACTCGTTCCATATCCATGACCGTCCCAATTTCATTATTGGCATGCATCAAAGTAACCATCGTCTTTTTATCAGATTGCTTTAGTAAATTTTCTAACTGCTCATAATCTAATCTACCTTTGGTATCAATTGGTACATAGTCAATATGCACCCCATTTCTTTTTTCTAGACCTTCTAAAGTATGCAGCACACAATGGTGTTCCATTTGGGTAGTAATGAATCGAGTTACCCCTAAATCTCTTACTGCACATTTCAATGCCATATTGCTGGATTCTGTACCTCCCGAGGTAAAGAAAATTTCTCCAATAGAAGCATTAATACAATTAGCTATAGTCTTCCTCGCTTTCTCTATTAGAGAACGAGCTGTCCGCCCATCTCGATGAATAGAAGATGGATTCCCATGCGTTTCTTGCATTACTTTCGTAATAATTTCTACTACTTCTGGAGCAATGGGGGTGGTTGCTGCGTTGTCTAAATACACTCTCATAACTATTAAATTTAGAGGTCAGAACGTCAACTATGTTGACTGTCAGATAAATTTTATCCGTGCCAGCGGTTCTCTATTTCAGAAAATGTAGTGACTCTTTTTGTCCCACAACTTCCCGTTGCTGGACAAATTAAAGCGACTTACATAGAAATTTATCCAGCAACGGGAAGTTGCGGGATAAAACCATAGCTAAAATAAGAACTGCTCAATCGTCCTGTACTCAAATAATAAATGGTTTTAGGGACTAGAAAAACAACTTAATCTAGAATATTACCTACTCCCTATACAAATGTATGAAGATTCCTTCATTTATCATTGTACGGAATTGCATATTTATTAATTCGTTTTTTCAAACCACTTTTTGACTACCCCTTCTGCACTTTTACGGGTAGGTGCAAAGCCAGTATTAGTAGGGCCTTTATAATCTAAATAACTTGGCCATTTCCACCAAAAAATGCCTTTGTACCAATCTTTATTCTGGACGCCTTCAAATATAACTTCATAGGCTAGTGCTTGACTTTTTTCATTAAAACTTCGGCCTTTATCATCTTCGTGTGGATTCTTCCAAGTGCCATCTACACTTCTAAATCCTATTTCTGTAAACATTAAAGGCTTATTAAATCGTGTCGTAACCTTTTCTATTTTTTGGACCACTCTATCAAATCCTTTCTTTAAGGTCCTTTTGCTAGGTTGCTCTTCTTTACTAAGTGGGTAATAACAATTTAAACCAATAAAATCCAACATATCCCAAAACTGTAACTGCTCGAACTCTTTTCCCCAATTAGCGGCATAGGTTAATGGACCATTGTAAATACCTCTTATTTGTTGAATCAGATGCCTCCATTCTTTCTCTTTACTTAAAGTGGCTTTCGTAAATTCTACCCCAATACAAAAACTATCAAAGCCATTTATTTCGGCTAATAAAGCATAGTGCCGCATCCACTGATAGTAGGCATCAAAAAATGCTGCCCAATCTTCTTCAGAATCCATTTCTATATCTCCAGGCCAACTACCTCGCAACCATATTTGTGGTTTTAGCATAGTATGCATTCCTAATTGTTGTGCTTCAAAATGGGAAAACAATACCGATTCATCATTCTCTCCACCATCTCGGTGGTCTATTAATAAATGTCTTGGTTTTCTCGGATCACGCATAAAAGAATATGGAACAATACTGACTGCATTAGAGTTAACACTTGCTAATTGTTCCAGACTCTCTTTCGCTAATTGCGATCCGTAACCATTATATATTCGATAGCCTTCATGGGCAAAATTGAAGCCTTTTAAAATATCGGTCGACATTATTTTATGCCCCTTATCAATTTTAAAATTACTATATCGTTCCTTTAAAAAATTAGTCCACGTTGATTTTAAAGCAACTAATTCTTGTGCGCTCCATTCTCCATATTTTTCATTGAATACAACACTTCCAAAATGTTCTATTAAAAAATCAACAAATACACCCGACATCGCACCCATTACCAATGGAGATTCATTCTGGTAGATTTCCTCATTTAATAGTTCTTCTAGTGGTGGTAAATTATTGGATTGGTATAGCTGACCACACCAATAAGAATACCCTTTTTGCTGCCATTCTTTTGTGAAATGTTTGGACAAGCCATCCTCCAATGCAGCAATAGTCGTTTTTGGTAGCAACTGCCTAATGAGCAACTTATGCTCTAGAGATAATTGACTCCCTTGAAAATGTTGGTTTTGGACAATATATACACTATTCGTTTCTTCTTCTATAGAAGCTGTTTTGATTGTTTTTTCTCGGAGGGCTTTCTGCTCAATAGAGGAATAGATGTGGTAATTGATAGTCTCTATTTTTTTATTATTCTCCGTAAACTCTTGAAGTGCTTCTAGACCACTTTCACATTTAGTTGCAATTTCTTTTACGTCTGTTTCATCCAAGACAGAATTATGGGTAATAAATCGAAAGTGGGTAGTTTGTAGAATGGTATCTACTAGGTCTTTACTAATATCTATTTTCAAAGGTGCAGGCCTTTTCCAAGCACTAGTAGTAAGTGCTTGCCCCCCTGTAGAATCGGGCGCTAAGCCACTAGATTGGCAATGAGCTAGAGAGAAAAATGCTATTAAAAAAATAGGCTTTTTTAGAAACATGCTTAAAACAGTCATATATTTGGAGTGATATTTGAACTAAAATACGCAATCATTTGCTTCTTTTAAAAAAATCCCATTATTTTGGATTTATATTTAAAAAGTTGATTAAAAAATTTCTGAATTAACAACAATAATATGTATACTAAAGTACTTACAAATTGGTGGCAAATTAAATTACTCCTATCCTAGAGTGATTCAAGTTCCCTTTGTATTTACAATAGTAAAAAGCGGCTTGTCGACTATCACTCGACAAGCCGCTTTTTTTGTACCACGGAATTCATTCCGTACGTAACACAGAATTTATTCTGTACTTTTTATAATACGGAATGAATTCCGTGCTACTAAAGAAACCATCTAACATGACCTCAACAGAAAGAAAAATTCGCCTTCTAACAGTTGTAAAGAAAAGACTAGCTGATACGCTTACTCCTGTAACACTTTATCTTCGTTTAAGAGATCATTTTGAACAAGCGATCTTATTAGAAAGTAATGATTTTGGTAGTGCAGAAAGTTGTTTCTCTTACTTAGCCGTAGACCCTATAGCTACTTTCAAAGTACAAAATGGTATCGTATCTAAGACCTACCCAGATGGAGAAACAGAGAAAGATGCTTTGGTAGATTTCACAAGTGTACCTACTTTGTTTCAAAATTTCATGAACCAATTTGATCCAGGAGAAATAGAAGAATCAGCAGTCAGCAATGGCTTTTTTGGTCATACTTCTTTTGATGGGGTACAGTATTTTGATACACTAAAATTTGATGCATCTAAGCGTCGATTCGATACGCCTGATATCAACTATTCACTGTATCGTTTTGTTTTAGCATTCAATCATTACAAAGATGAGTTGTATATTTTGGAAAATATACCAGATGGTATTAGTCAGATTAGTACTATTGAAAAACTAATCGACCGACCAGTCGTTAGTGATATGCAATTCAAATTAAAAGGGGAAGAAAAAAGCAACATTACAGACGAAGATTTTAGAGAATTAGTCAGAAAAGGAAAACACCATTGTAAGGTCGGAGATGTTTTTCAAATTGTTTTATCTCGCCAATTTGAACACGATTTCAAAGGCGATGATTTCCAAGTCTATCGAGTTTTACGTTCTATCAATCCTTCTCCTTTTTTATATTATTTCAATTACGGTGATTACAAAATATTTGGCTCCTCTCCAGAAGCGCAAATGCTAATTAATGATGGAGTTGCCACGGTGAATCCTATCGCCGGCACGTATAAAAGAACAGGAGATCCCGCAGAAGATGCAGCAGGTGCAGAAGCATTAAGCAAAGACCCTAAAGAAAATGCAGAGCATATTATGTTGGTTGATCTAGCACGAAATGATCTAGGTCGCCATGCTACTAATGTAGAAGTAAAAACGCTTAAAGAAATTCACTATTACAGTCATGTTATTCACATCGTATCTAGAGTAGATGGAACATTAGAAAAAGGCACGAATCCTATCCAAATATTTGGAGATACTTTTCCTGCTGGCACACTTTCGGGTGCGCCTAAATACAAGGCTTTACAATTGATTGATCAGTACGAAAATCAAAACCGTAGTTTCTATGGTGGTGGTTTGGGATTAATCGATTTTAATGGAGATATGCTACAAGCAATTGTTATTCGTTCTTTTATGAGTATGAATAATACGCTGTACTATCAAGCGGGTGCGGGCATCGTT
>CAKZUM010000228.1 GCA_937921525.1 uncultured Saprospiraceae bacterium | reverse complement strand
TAAAAATTGGAAGGTCTTTATCAATCAAGAAGGGATACATACGGAACATGGTATTATTGGTAAAGAACATACTTTGTTGCAATGGTATAAAATACAATCCGTGACCATCCGACAATCGCTATACCAACAGCGAAAAGCAGTGGCGGATGTCTATTTTTTTACAGCAGCAGGTAGTGTAAAAATTCCTTATTTCCCTTTGGAGAAAGCCCAAGCGATTAAAGATTATGTGTTGTATAAGGTGGAGCAGGATTCGCGGGATTGGATGTAGGAAAATTGTTAAACCACAAAATTTTTTTTTTACTACATAGGTACATAGGTCACATAGTGTGACGTATGCTATGTGACCTATGTACCTATGCGGTAAAATTGTCAACTACTTTTATGGTAAAAAAAAACTTGTCAAAATTATATTTACAATGATCGAAATTGAAAGGCTAGAAGATTTAAATACTCATTTAACTACAAAAAAAATAACAGGTATAGCATTCCAAGCTCTAGACCTAAGTACCATCACTCCTACCCTATTAAAAAAAGAAATATCTAACTGTTTATTTTTAGGATGCATTATTCCAGAAGCATTGTTAGATCATATTTATAAAGCAAATTACATCTTCCCAATCTTAGACCTACCCTATCATGCCTACCCAAGCAAGCTCTACACGAAGGAAACCTTATACAATGGGTTCGATTCAAAGCGTCCAAAAAGCTACAACAAAACCTTAGACAAAATAATATACGATCATTATATCTCAACTGGAAAAGAAGCGGAAAATATTAAAGAAACCTTAGCCAGACGGCTGCATGACCATTCCATTTCAGATGCCTTATACGATTACCTAAGCAATTATGAAGATACACAGATTGTGGCTATTATGGGTGGTCATGGTTTATCAAGGGCAGATAAGATCTATTACAAAGTAGCCAGTATAGCCAAGAAACTCACAGAGAAAGGATTCTTATTAGTTTCTGGTGGAGGCCCCGGTGCCATGGAAGCAACACATGTAGGCGCATGGTTTGCAGGCAAGAAAATGAAAACCATGAAGGCAGCCATAGAACATCTTTCATCTGCTCCACTCTATAATGACAAAAATTGGTTAAAGACGGCCTTTGAAGTTTTAGAAAAATACCCAACAAGCAAATACGAAAGTGTAGGCATCCCCACTTGGTTATATGGTCACGAACCGCCTACCCCATTTGCTACACACATCGCCAAGTATTTCGCCAATAGTGTAAGAGAAGAAGGCCTACTAGCCATCGCTAAAGGAGGAGTCATATATGCACCTGGCAGTGCTGGAACGATGCAAGAAATTTTTCAAGATATTGCTCAAAATCATTATGAGTCCTATGACTTTGCCAGTCCTATGGTTTTTCTAGACAAACTATATTGGTCCTACGATCGACCTATTTATCCCCTACTAGAGTTATTAAAATTAAGAGGAAATCTAGACCATTTAGATCTAGGCATTTACAATAGTACCTCTGGTATAATCCAACACATTCAGGCCTTCCGAAAAAGCAAGATTGGCGTATAAGGTATTCGCCCTAAAGTACAAAAAAAAGAAATGACCTTGCCACAAAAGCAGCAAGGTCATCCCGTCACCCAAAGTCCCAACGGCTGGGCAGGGTTGTGCTCAGAAGCACAAAGAGCGTTAGCCAAAACATCTTGGAAATTCAAGTCACCCAAAGTCCCAACGGGACGACATCTTGTAACCCATGACGAAGTCATGGGGAATCCAAGTCACCCAAAGCCCCAACGGGGCGACACCCTGTAACCCATGACGAAGTCATGGCCCCCCCATAACAAAGTCATAGGAAGAAGTCGTAAAAAATCAGAAATCATAAGTCTTACATCATAAATCATAAATCCACCTAGTACCGCACAGGACAGATTTATGATGTATGATTTCTGATATAAGATGTATGATTTGCTACCGCCTAATTCCCGCCACCCAAAATCATAGGCAATCCACCGCTCTCACTACCCCCAACAATAATCACCTTAGAATTCGGAGAATTCGCCAATTCTAGTGTCGCATCAATCCCTTTATCCTTCAAGATATTCTCCGTCAAACTCTTACTAATAATCGCATTCGCTTCTGCTTTGGCTCTAGCTTCAATTACTTTTCTGGTTGCCTCTTGCTCCTCTTGTTGAATGATATATTTATATTTAAGCGCCTTTTGTTCCGCTTCTATTTTCACTTCAATTGCATTCTTTACTTTCTCAGGCAACTCAATATCACGGATCAAAGTAGCTTTCAATTCAATATAATTTCTATCCAAGCTTTCGAATAATTTTTCTTGGATTAAGTTCTGTACTTCATCTCTTTTAGAAGAATACAGTTCCTCTGGCTCAAATCGGCCAATCACCTCTCTAACAGCAGAACGCGTCTCTGCACGGACTAAAGTCACCATATAATCACGACCAAACTTCTCATGAAGCTCTCCTATTTTATCATATTTTGGATTCAAACGAATCGTAACATCTACTTTTAGATCCAATCCATTTCTAGATAATACCTCCATTTCTTCTTCTAATGTCTGCTCTCTTACTTGATACACATACATTTCATTCCAAGGTGCCACTACGTGAAAACCTGGTGTGTAAATTTTATCTTTTATTAAGCCATCTCCAAAACGCTCGAATAAGACCGCTCTTTCTCCTGGATTAATGGTAAAAAAAGTACTATTCGCAAAGGTCATCAGGACCATTAATAAGAAAAAGCCAAAAATGGCATACGTCATTAATTTACTTTGATTCATATTGTTATTTTAGAATTTTATACGAAGTTGTCTTAAAATGTACAACAATTGGCAGCCTAACAAAGTTTTGGCAAAATTAGTCCACATCAACAAAATAGGATAAAATATGGAGGATTTATAGAAAGGGGGGAATAAACTACGAAGTTGTTTTCAGGTTCTTGCAATACAGATTTGAATACCTGAAATACATTTTAAACAACTTCTACAACAAAGCCGCATTATAAGAAGGCAAATCCTGCAACAAATCCACTCCATTACGGCCCAAAGAAATCAACATTCTTTTAGCTCGGAT
Source organism: uncultured Saprospiraceae bacterium (assembly GCA_937921525.1). GTDB lineage: Bacteria > Bacteroidota > Bacteroidia > Chitinophagales > Saprospiraceae > JAFMDF01. The sequence goes on along the minus strand of CAKZUM010000228.1, from coordinate 4,393 downwards.
AAACGTTTTTCGGCGGGAGTCTGCATAGTTAGCTGCATCGCTGAATAGACTTTCTATTTTCACCCCTGCATCCCCAGAGGAATGAATAAATTCTCCATTACCAATGTAGATACCGACATGAGAAATTCGTTCTTTCTTTTCGGGGGTAGCTGCTCGCCCAAAGAACAACAAATCTCCTGCTTTTAAATTATCAAAATTGTTACCCGCATTAATTTCCACCCCTGAATGAACTTGCTGTGAAGCATCTCTAGCGATCTGTATTCCATTCAGATAAAAAACCATTTTTGTAAAGCCGCTGCAATCGACCCCTTTGCCAGAAGTACCTCCCCATACATAGGGGCGACCTAAGAAAGTCTTTGCCGTCGTAATAATATTGTCCGCATTAGGAGACCTAGTGGCTAACCAAGTATCATAATTAATTACCTCTTTTTCTGGGATGTAAGCAGTTCGTTGATCTGGATATTGGACTTTGATAAATCCGTTTTCTGAACCAATAGATTTTAATAAATTACCATTTGTCAGATCAGATACTCTAGTACTTTTTGTACTGGATTCTGAATAAGAAAAGCCAAAGTCATTTAGGTACATTACTTTGGAAGCACCAATCCAGTTTTGGTAATCTCCTTCATCCATCCATTCAAATCCACCTTCGTCCAGCCATGCAATATAGCCATCGGGAGTTTGAATTTTAAACCAACTATCTTCTTTATCTAATACTTTTATAGGAGTGCCTAATAAGGCTTGAGTGGTGAGTTCTTGCGAATGTCCTTTCTTAGATCGGATGTTACAAACAGAGACATTTACAACACCGTATTTTTTTTCGCCTAATGCTTCTGCTGGAAATGTTTTAACTCCATCTACCGTTTTAAAGCCAGCGGTATTTAAACGAGCAAAAAGTTCTTCTTTAGCTTTGGGTAAATTCGTTGTTCCGATTAATTTTATTTGTTCCCTTTGCGGTTGGACTTGTATATCAAAATTAGCCACTCTCTTGTCTGGAGCTACTTCTTTTTTTAAGGTATCAATAATGGATATTGCTTCATTAATGGAGGGGCCTGATTGGCAGGCGGTCAAGAGCAAAAGGATTTGTAGTAGGAGTAGTTGGTTTCTCATAGGTTTTGGTATTTATAGGAGAATATAGGCTATAATACTTTTTTTGCGTCTGTCATTTATTTTTTAAACTACGAATCAAAAACAAGATCGTCGAGGTTTGTAACCATACCCGTCAGGCTATCAGAAAAGACCATTGATTACCAGTTAATAATAGAGCGAAGGTAGATGGCAGAAATTTTCAAAATGGCTGTCATCTTTCCCAAGAACCCAGATGACAGCCACTTTCTAAGTTTCTGCCATCAAGAGTTCGTCTATGAAAAGGTGTCAGCCATTTTTAAAATGTCTGCCACCAAGAAGTCGTCCTTAATGAGCTGCTTATCAAGGGTATTTTCCAATAGCCTGACGGCTTTGGTTTGTAACCTCGATGCAATATGATGATCGTATAACATCGAGGTTACAAACCTCGACGATCCACAGGTGACTGATACTTGGGGGCTACGAACAGGTGTCAGCCATTTTTAAAATGTCTGCCAACAAGAAGTCGTCGTTAATGATGCGGATCCGACTCTACCACTTCCGTAATAGTAGGCGCTTTCCATTTTTCATAACCAATCGGATTGCTAGACGCTTTACTAACAGCCACTCCTGTTCGTTTTTTATCTTGAATCATCGCAATAGTCATAATCACACCAGTAACAATAATGATAAACAATAAGATACCTGGTTGGAATCCTGCCACTTTAGCCTCATCTGGAATAGCATAATATAATAACACCGTAATCAAACCTCTAGGGGCAATAAATAATTGAGGTAATATATCCGCACCTAAAAATATTCTTAGCAATACCACTCTGATTAAGTAGATTGACGCTATTATCAATAAACTAATAATCATTACATTCATATCCAGTAAAGACGAGAGTACAATCGTTAAACCAAATACCACAAAGAAGAAAGTCCGAATCACAAAAGCTGTTTCCATGGTGATAACATGTAAGCCTTCGTAAATATGTTTGGCCTCGTCCATTTTGAGCCATTTAGCTAGTGGTCCTCTAAAGAAGAATTTGGTATTATTCATTAATAAACCAAAAATAAATATGATGATTAACGAGGATAAATGGGCTTTCTTCCCTACCGCATATAGGAGCAATAAAACCGCTATCAATAAAAATAACTTAGTATGACTTTTAATATTTTGGAATATTAAAACAATCATGTAACTCGCTACTAAGGACAATATAATTGTTAAGACAGTATTCCCTGCAAAGCCTGCGTACCCACCTCCATGTGATTCTGCTTGCATATTCCCTGCTAAAAAATAAAAGACCATGATGCCTAATATATCTGAGAAGGTACTCTCATAAATATGAAATTCCTTTTTGGATAAAGACAATCCACTCACACTAGGTATGATGATGGCACTCGATAAAATGGATAAAGGAGTAGCATATAGCCATGCTTTTTCATCGGTCATCCCATCTATAAAATACACTAGTATTTCTGCGGCGGCCCATATCGACAATAACAACCCAATCAAGGCTACCGTAAAGGCTTTTAAGATAGGAAAATATTTATCGGGCTTCAATTCCAATTCTAAAGCTGCTTCTAAGACAATCATAATCAAACCGACCGTCCCTAATACTTTTAAAACAGGTAGAAAATCAATCTCTTCAACGCCCATTGTATCTAATCCAAACTTCATAACAATCCCTAATACAATGAGCATCAATACAGAAGGGACATTCGTCTTTCGAGACAATTCGCCAAAGCAAAAAGAAATAATGATAATGATAGACGCCGTAATAATAGATCCGTACGTAGAAAAAATATCCATATTATAAAGTTATTTGAAATCGAATTTGATACAGTTTTTTTTACCACATAGTTTTTTTTACCACATAGGTACATAGGTCACATAGCTTATAAAAACTCATCACACTATGTGAACTACTATGTATCTGTGTGGTAAATATTTACCACGTGCAAAAAAAAATACTTTGTAGTAAAAAAACTATTTATTTAATAGAACAAACAAAACCTCGTTCCTCAATTAGCTGTAATAAGTCTGGCAAATGCCCATCTTCTCGTACCATTACTTTTACATTCATGGTATGTTGTTCTCCTGAAGGCTGTCCGATCTTAGGTCGATGACCCCAGTCTAGAAAAGGGGTAGTAGCAAATACATCCATCAGTTTTGCAGGATAATTCAAGCGTTCATTATATTCTTTTGGACTAACTTTTAAATTATAATTACCACCAATCTCCTCACCAGACAATAGCATAAAACCATTATCACTCAATTTAGAATAGTTCAAGTACTGAATACCTTTATCCGTAGTTAATTGAATGCCTAGTCGATCAATTGCAGATATTACCCCTTTTTGATTATCTACTTTAATTCGATTACCAATAGACATCCCTTTGTCTAACTGTAATATTCTACCACTAATATAATTCTTCACATGGCTAAAGCCAGCAACAAATAGTAAAGCAACACACAGACCATGAGAAACTGGATTAATCAGGACAAATGCGCTTCCCAACAGTAGAATCACAATCGGTTCATAAAATATAAGAATCCGTTCTATACTACTTAATAGAGGTAATCTAACGTTACCTAAATATTGAGTATTCGTTAAAATTAGCCTAGAAAATCGAAGCAGAAAATAAAGAAGAAATAAGCCAAAAGCTGTAATAAAAAACTGTGTCCAACTTACATAGCTTCTTAATAAATCATTTTTATTAGGTTGATTTATGATATACGGAGCTTCTGTAAGCACTTTATCTTTTGTGGCAATTGGGACTGCCTTTTCCTTGTGCTTGTCAGATATTGGAGCCACCTCCCCATGTACCTCTTTATCATGCGGAACAGGTGTAGAAGTTACCTCCTCATGTACCTCTTTATCATGCGGAACAGGTGTAGAAGTTACCTCCCCATGCACCTCTTTATCATGCGGAACAGGTACGGGAACTGTCTCGGTATGGATTTTTGCCTCAAGAGAATCTATTGCATGAGCCACTGTCTTTGTTGCTTGATGGATATGGTCTTTTTCCAATGACGTATTAGTACAGGCAATGGAAAGAAAGAAGGAGATTAATATACTACAAACAACAATGTTGAGAAAACGGAAATGATTAATATTTTTCACCAAATTATAAAGTATTTTATGTGTGGAATTCCTATGAAGGTCTAATAAATCTATGAAGTTGTTTAAGAATGTAGACTGAGGTTAGTTGTAAGTGCTTGATTGTTAGGACACAGCGTTTTTTATTTTTCGTAGCCTTAGCTACGGGAAATAAAAAAGGTGAAGTCATTAACAATCAATGACTTGCAAATAATCCA
>CAKZUM010000227.1 GCA_937921525.1 uncultured Saprospiraceae bacterium | reverse complement strand
TAAACAGCTTCTATTAGACCATCACACTACTGGACATTTTAAAGAGCAGAGAGTAGAGACAGATTTCGTTTAAAAAATGAGACAAGTTTATCTAAACCACAAAAGTAGTTGACAATTTCACCACATAGATACATAAGTCACATAGCGTGATGTATGCTATGTGACCTATGTACCTATGTGGTAAAATACAACCCTAGCTTTGTGGTAAAATACAACCCTACCGATGTGGTAAAATACAACCTTAGCTTTGTTTTATCAAACTGCCTCATTCTTAAATTTATGGTAAAACTAATATCAACTGTCTGGATAAACTTGTCAAAAATGACGAAACTCCATAGTTTTTTAAACGAAATCTATCTCTGTTCTCGCTTCCCCGCCCGCCTGACGGCAGTCGGGCTGGTCTGCTCTCTATTCTAAAAATGTCCAGTAGTATGTTAGACCATATGCTTTGCAACATAAGTAGCAGTTGGATAAGCCAGTAAAAGATTTTCTAAATCACTAGCCTTTTTCCCAAATTGAATAGCGGCTGCAATCAAATTAATCGTATCATCTGCCTTTGTGCCCAGAACAAATGCTCCCAAAATCTCATCAGTTTTTTCATGCACAAATACGCTATATCCTGCAAAATGATTATGAACTGCTTTCTCCAATAAATCATCTTCCAATGATTTGCTGATTACTCGATAGTCAATTCCTTCTGCTTTTAAAACTTCCTCTGTTTTACCTACGCCTGCTAATTTAGGGTATCCAAATAATACAAATGGAATGGTAGGATAGGATATTTTCTTTCTTCTTTTCTGTATCAAATTATTTACTACTAATTCTGCTTCCCAATGACCAACAGGAGTGAATGGATGATTTCCTGTGACATCCCCAACGGCATACACTTTTTTATTAGTGGTACTTTGTAAATAATTATTGAGTTCAAGATTCCCTTGCTCATCAGTTGCCACATTCGCATTGTCCAATTGAAGATTTTGAACGGCTGCTACCCTACCCGCTGTATTAAAAACAGCGTCGGCTACTACTGAATACATTTGATCTCTACCTTTTCGCTGCATTTTTACTTGAAAACTATCTCCTTCCTTTTCAATAGTTTTAACGGAATAGCCTAACCGAACATCAATTCCTTTATCCAATGTAGCTCTAACAAATTCACTTACTAAATTACCATCAAATGCAGAAAGCGGCTTATCAGTATCGTTGATAATCGTTACTTGGCTTCCACAGGCTGCTACGATATGTGCTAACTCAAAAGCAATATACCCTCCACCAACAAAAACAATACGCTTTGGCAAAATAGGTAACTCAAAAAAATCATCGCTAGTCAACAGATGTTCCGATCCAGAGATTGGTAGTGAAACAGGTCTAGCACCAGTAGCAATGACTATTTGATCGGCAGTCCATTCTTGCTGCCCATTAGTGAGTGTTTGTTTGTCTTTGAAATGAAGCCTTTCTTCAATGAGATCAATTCCTTTTTTCTTTAATTTCCGCTTCGTGCCTGAAGGTACTAAAGCAGTAAATTCTTGACTGTGTGCAATTAATTGTTTCCAATTAATAGGATGTTCAATTTTTGGAAACCCATGTCCTTGTAAATGTTGCGCTGCCCACCACTTAGAAGTAACCGATTCCATTGCTTTTTTGGGCGTACATCCTCTCAAGGCGCAAGTACCACCAAATAAATAATCTGCTATCGCCACTTTTTTTCCTTGCTTTGCGCAGCTACTAGCAACATGCGTACCAGAGGGCCCACTCCCAATAACTATCAGATCGTATTTTTTTGACATTTTATTGATATTTCTTTTAAAATACTCTTTCTTAAAATTGACCTTAAAATTGATCGAATCAATTGCAGTGGTCCGATCAAGCTGCACGTTTCAGCTAACCACGGAGTGGTTGAACTTGAATAAACTCAGATGAAATCCGAGAGCCTTTGCGTGCAAAAAAAAAGGGTGAATCTAGCTCAGTTTCTTATAATTAATTTTAAGAAAAAATGCTATATTCACCCTAGTTCTTGCATAGTAGGATTGATTATGTATTAGACTTTTCTACAACAACAAGTCTACTACAAATCTTTATCGATTTCTTTCAAGGTATTATTTACATTAGATTTGAAAGAAGCCCAGTCGTCTTTTATATTTTTTCCCATACGGTCTAAACTGGCATCTAGTTTGTCTCGCTGCTTTTCTAAACGATCAATGCCATTCTGTATTTTTTCTTTAGCAGTATCGTCGGCACCGTCCAATTCGTCTTTCAGTTCGTCAATTTTATCGCCAATGTTTTCACGCGCTTCTTCGATCTTACCCTTTAGACCATCTGATTCCTTTTCGAATAAATCGCCAACAGCATCCGCAGCTTCTTCCACTTTTTCTTTAGCTATTTCAGATTTACTTTTTTCTTCACAGCCAACCAACAATAGGCCACTAGTCATCAAAAATAAGAAAAACAATTTTGCACTTTTCATAAATAGGTTCATTTTTTATTTTAAAATAATTATATCGTTTCTACTTGTACAGGAGGTTTTACTTTAACCTTAGAAATGCGATATTTGTAGATATATAAATACTTTCACTAGAACGGGTCAGGTATTTAGATGTTCAATCAGTTTTTCATAAATAGCAGTATGAACCATCCATCAAATAAGTTAGTACCATTATTTAAACAGAATCCAGAAGTAGTAGACTATCTTCAGCAAATTGCTTTGGATGGAATTTGGTATTGGCGAGCAGCTGCACCAGATGATAAATGGATCGCTCCGAGATTCTGGGAAATTTTAGGCTATGGAAATAATGCTCAACAAAGCAACTTATCGCAACATGTACATCCAGAAGATGAGGTCTTATGGTCAAACTTTCAAAACGGTTCCTCTGATAAAAGTACTATACAGGAACCAATCATTCGATTTCTACATAAAGAAACCAGAGTTATTTGGATGAAGTGTAAGAGAAGCGTATTTCAAGATGGAAAGCACCTTGAGGTTATCATCACTTTTAAAGATGTAACAGAATTTAAAGAAAAAGAAAAATTATTATTAGACACTAACCGTAATGCTAAAATTGGTGCCTGGGAAATTATGTTGGACACCAATGAATTGTACTGGAGTGACATTACTAGATCTATTCACGAAGTACCAACTGATTTTCAACCCAAATTAGAAGAAGGGATCAATTTTTACAAAGAAGGTTACAGTAGAGAAACTATTGCTCGTTGTGTTGAGCAGGGCTTAGAAAGTGGTAAGCCGTGGGATGTCGAACTCCAGATTGTCACCTATACGGGTAAAGAAATTTGGGTTAGAGCTATCGGTCGTGTAGATTTTCACCAAGGAAAGGCACTCCGTATATATGGAAGTTTTCAAGATATAAATGAAGAAAAAAAAATAGTAGAAAAGTTAAGGCAACTCTCTGTATTGGAAGCCAAAAATAAAGAAATAGAACAATTCGCCTACATTGTATCCCATGATTTGAGAGAACCTTTAACTAGTATGATGGGATACCTACAATTGCTGCAAGAAGAGTTTTCTCCTAATTTATCTTCTGATGCGCAAGAATTACTAATGGCAGTGAATGAAACAGCCAATAGAATGGATACGCTGATACGGGATATATTGGGCTACTCCCGCGAGGGAAAGGAAAAAGAAAAGCAATCAGTCGATACCACTACCTTAGTTCAACAAGTATTATCAGATTTATCTCTGCAAATAGAGAAGACTAAAGCTACCTTTAAGATAGGGCAACTACCAAAAGTACAGGCTTTTTCTACAGAACTTAAATCTGTTTTTCAAAATCTGATTAGCAATGCCCTAAAATTTTGTAAACCGAATATGCCTCCAGTAATTAAAATAAGCGCTGTTAAACTAAAACACGGATGGCAATTTAATATCGCAGATAACGGTATTGGTATTCCTAAAGGGGAAGAAATAGGAGTATTCAATATTTTCCAACGGCTACATCGGGAGGAATATCTTGGAACAGGAATTGGCTTGGCTAGTTGTAAGAAAATTGTTGAACATCACAACGGAAGAATATGGGTAGAATCTAAACTTGGAGTGGGCAGTACTTTTTCCTTTACTATTCTGAATAGTTAATTTTGCTTCTTTAGATTAGGCAATATTTTCTCTTGAAATTGTTGTAAGTTGAACGGCTTTTCAATAAAAGCTTCGATATTACGGTGTACTGCTGCCCTCTCTCTATCCGCTGCTTGTATAGAAGAACTCGTTATAAATAATAATGTATCTCTGTCTTCGAACTTTTCCAAATAAGCTTCCACAAATTCAAATCCGTTCATTAGTGGCATATTAATGTCTATCAAAATAGCTTCTGGGAAATCCGCTACGCTACAGCTCGCTAAATACTGTAGTGCTTTAGGAGCGTTATACTCAAAATGTGGTGCAATGGGCAATTTTTTTATTCGGATCAATAAAGATAAATATTTATTATCCGTCGGAGAATCATCTATAAAAAGAAACCTGTAGGGTTTCTTGATGACACCTAGGGCGGTTTTTGTATTCATAATATGGTAATTTACAAAAAAATAAATCAATTATTCCATCTTAGGAACGACGCACAAATAACTTTTACATTTAAAATGGTCTTTTTTCCTTTATACTGCCCTGAAAAAATGTTCATTTATACTAGATAAAATCTCATTTTTTCAAGTTGTCTAAAGCAAAAAATCTTCATTTTAAATCGTAAACTTTATTTATCCCTCGTTCCTTAGTAACTAATTATTTAAAAGATATGGAACAACTTTTCATAAGTGTTTGGTTTTTTATGTATGTTTTTTACACTATTGGACATTGTTTAGAACAGAGAGCAGAGACGTATTTCGGTTAGAGAACGACGAGATTTCGTCATTTTTTAAACGTAATCTGTCTCTATTCTCTGCTCTCTATTCTCTGTTCTTAAAAATGTCCAGTAGTGTACATGTTTTTTCTAGAACGACCCCGAGTTACTTATGTTCACTTCATTTATGATAAAAAAAATAAAGTTCACTAAAATTAGCTATTTTTTTTATCAAATTTCAAATAATCGTGTTTTTCTATCCCTAATTTAGTCATTCTTGAAGTAAGTGTTTTCGGATTGATCTCCAACAAATTAGCTGCCCCTGCTAAACCACTTATTCGTCCTTTTGTTTGGGATAGGGCTTTAATAATGTGCCTTCTCTGTATCTCATCCAAATTAAGAAACCCTTCATTAGTTGGCATTTCTTGCCTAAATAACTCTGTATCAATCACTAAACGGTTGGAATTGGATAAAATGATAGACCGTTCGATGATATTCTCTAGCTCTCTTACATTTCCTGGAAAATTATAAGATTGAAGCTTTTTCAAGGCAGTCTCTGGTATTTCAGTTATCTTCTTTCCCATTTTTTTACTGTATTTTTCTACAAAAAAACGAACTAAGGGTGCTACATCATCTCTACGCTCGCGCAAAGGAATATTATTGATAGGAAATACATTTAATCGGTAGAATAAATCTTCTCTAAAGCTCCCTTGCTGCACTTTTTCCTCTAAATTTCGATTAGTTGCCGCTATCACCCTTACATCTACTTGAATAGTTTGCGTACCTCCTACCCTCTCGAATTCTCCTTCTTGTAGTACTCTCAACAATTGCGTCTGCAAATCAAGTGGTAGTTCTCCGATTTCATCTAAAAAGATAGTTCCTTTATGCGCTAACTCAAATCGGCCTTTTTTTGAATTGATTGCCCCTGTAAATGCTCCTTTCTCATGGCCAAACAATTCACTCTCGATCAGGTTCGCAGGTAAGGAACCACAATTTACTTTTATCATAGATTTGGCAGAACGATCACTTAGTTGATGAACTGCCCTAGCTAACAATTCCTTACCCGTTCCTGTTTCACCAAGTATTAAGACGGTTGCATCCGTCGTAGCTACCTGCTCTATTTTCTTTAAAACCGTTTTATATCCTTGGCTCTTACTGATGATATTTTCAAAAGCGTATTCTAATTGTATATCTTCCTTCAATATCGTGTTTTCTGCCTCGATCTCTTCTTTTAATTGTCGGATTTCATCATAGGCCATTTCCAACTTCATAGCCTCCTCTTTCCTTTGCGTAATATCAGTTACATAAGAACTAATAATCATTTTTTCCTCAAATAAAATGAAACTTACCGTTACTTCTACTGGAAAAATCTTTCCATTTTTCCGCCTCATTAGACTCTCATAGGTCGCATGCTTTTTAGTCTTTATGGTTGCCAGGTGTTCCTCCCAACTTTCTCGATCTCTACTAGGAGAAATATCAAATATTTCTAATTTATTTAATTGTTCTTGGGTATACCCTAAGTTATCAGTTGCTTTTTTATTAGCATAAAAAATACTACCATCAAGATTAATCCAAAGCACCATATCACTCGCTTGTTGAATGGTAGTCATTGCTAATTTCCAACTTTCTTCCTTAGCTTTTTGATCCGTTAAGTCTTTGAGAAAAATACAGTTAAAAGAGCGATCCTGATAGGCTATATAATTATGAGACACCCAGACAGTGAAAAAATCACCCCCACTTTTGAGATGTTTTTCCTCTCCTTCTATCATCCCCCTTTCCTTTAAATCTTGCCAGTAAGTAGCGTACTGCATTTCTTTAAAACTTGGGACAAATCTTCCTATTGGCTGCCCTTTCATATCATCTGTAAAAAAATCATAAGTCAATGCAGCAGCGTGGTTAGCATAGGTAATAATTCCTTTTTCATCTACCCATATAATACACTCCGTAGCGTAATCCATACAGAAACTCATCACATACAGTTCATTGGTTCTACCAGATATACTAGATAGATCCTGTATAGTGCCATATACCTTTACTGTTTTATTTTCTAAAAAAAGTGGTTGAGCTGCTAAGTTAATTTGAGAAGGAATATCTGGGTTATCTGTAGGTAGTTCCAGTTCCAATTCCATATACTTACCAGTCTTAATAGATGTTTTTGCTGCTAGCGTCAACTGTTTGTACGAAAGAGAGCTCAACTGATCTCTCAAAAAAGTATCTATCGTTTCCGAGTGTAGTATAAAATCATCTGGGAGTTGTAATAATTGGCGGAAATGTTTGGTAATGAAGAAAGTTTGATTGAGTAAATCCCACTCCCAAGCGGCTACTTTGGCTGTACTAGAGGCTATATCCAACAAATCCTCAAACCGACTAGAAGATATTAAGTCTTTTACAACCCCACAGGCATAGGTCGTTTCATCTACTTCTACAGATTCCCAATGAACAGACACAGGTAATAAATTATTGGAGGCAGTCAGGTGCTCTGTTCTTATGCTAGGATTTTTTTTTAGCAGAATATCTTGCCATAGCTTTCGCCAACTAAACATGGTCAAATGTGGGTTGACCTCAAAAATAATTTTTTCTGCTAGTTCAGACTGTGAGTATCCAAGTTGAGTGGCAAAACATTGATTACATCCAACTACCACTCCTTTTTCATTCACCCAGATAGTGCCTCGATTGCCTATTTCTGTGGCATTTATGTATATCGATAGCAGCCCACGCTCAGTTAGATTATTTTTCATCATCTATGTTTTTAAGTACTAGTAGAAGAGACGCTGAGCATTCTAGCTTGCCTAACTTCATACTATATTAATCAAACGCAAAATGTGGGCTCTTAAAAGTAACCGAAAGATAGTGTTTTATTTTGATTAAATATCAATTTTTGATTAAATATCATCATTTTTAAAACACCTTTACGTCATAACGTATTGAATATCAATTAGTTATAATGTTGGCACACCGTTGGACTATTGGTCAATAGAAATTATTAGTTAAACCTCTAAATTTACTTGTTATGACGACTTCAGAATTTAATGCAGAATACAAACTTGTAGAAGACTTATTATTTGGCTTCGCAATGAAACTAACTAAGAATAAGGAAAACGCAAAAGATTTGATGCAGGAAACTTTCTGTCGAGCATTTAAAAATAAGGACAGATTTTCTGAGAATACGAACTTTAAAGCTTGGATCACTACTATTATGAGAAATAATTTTATTAACGATTATCGCAAGAGTAAAACCAGAAATCAAGTAATGGCTTCTGTCGATGATTTTTCTTACTTCATTGAAAATAAGGCTGGTGCTGATAATGGAGACTCTGTTATCATGATGAAGGAATTAAATGGGATGGTGGGAGAACTATCTGATGAATTGAGACAAGCCTTTTCAATGTTTGTGAATGGCTATCACTACGAAGAAATTGCAGAAAAAGCGAATGTTCCAATTGGTACAGTGAAAAGTAGAATATTTTTTGCTAGAAAAAAATTACGTGCTAGTATCAAGGCGAATTACGGTATGACTTCTTTTACGAGAGCATAAATATACTATGGCGTAATTTCCTACAATAAGTAATTCAGCTAATAAAAGACAGTCTGTTTAAATATTGTTATTATTTTATTACTATATTACAATGTTTTTTGGACTTTGAGTAAAAGTCTTTTATAACAGCCCTGTTAAGATTTATTATATTTAATAATCTTTTCAAATAAATAAAAATGGAATTAGTACCGTCCTGCGATACTGACATTATCTCTATGCTAAAAAATAGAGATCAACGTGCTGTGGCTGTTATATTAGAAAAATACGGAGATCAGTTGTATGGATTTATTTTCCAACAGCTCAATTCCGAACAACTAGCGAGTGATGCTCTAAAAAAGACACTCTCTTTAGTTTGGGAAACTCCAACAGTGCACTATCATAATCCAAAACATTTTTTCATCTATCTATTAAGACAAGCCACTAAAGTTTCGGCAGAGACGCAACGTTCTTTGACGAAATCTACATAATTCTGTACTTTGAACAAACAGATGCTTTGTCCGTTGTAGAGAAAATTATAGATTATGGCGAATAAGATAATTGCTTCAATAGATGTTTTTGAACCTAACCAAGCATTATTGAGATATGGAGTGTATGCTGCTAGGCATTTGAAAGCGCACTTATCTTTATTCAATGCGCAGCACAGGTCTATTGTTATTCCGCATAACAAATCAATTGCGGGATACTCTAGTGTAGAAATGAGCGATCAAAAAGAGAAGATAAAGAAGGCTAAGGTTCGACTAGAAAAGATATATAATCAAATTTCAGAAGAGTGGGATTATACCACTACCCAATTTCATACCTCTATTGTACCAGAATGGAAGGGGGATAAGATATTTCATTTAATTGATGAAGTACAAGATCAACATCCCATGCTCGTAATGTTGAGTGTGAAAAGTGATTTTAATTTGATGAATGAATTACTCGGAACACCAGAAACTAAATTGGCGGAACAAGTAGATTGTCCCGTATTGCTAATCCCTGATGATGCAGTTTTTTCAGAGATACTAACGATCAATTATTTACTGGAAAAAGACAAGCCACTAGTGGAGGTAATGAAGGAAGTCCTTTTTTTAAGAGGCTTGTTAAGTACGAGCACTAAAGTAAAAGGAATTAATATTATTTATTATTTTGGGAATGATCCCAAAGTGGTAGAAAAGGAAGTCCTGTTCAAAAAAAATCTTATAACTAGAGAATTGGGCGATGAGCTTATTCATTTTCATAACCTAGCTAGTGAAAATATAGAGGAGTCAATCGAACAGAATATTCATCAACATAGTACCAATTTATTTGCCTTTCCAAATAGAGATAAATCAATTATGGAACGGCTAATATCCAACGATAATACCAAACGACTAATCTTAAAATCGCAAATCCCTGTACTAGTTTTCTAGTTCCTTCAATATATAAAGCATTATACAAATAGTGTTTATTCCAATGTTTTTTGTATGGTGAAAATTGAGTCTTGATTGTCAACGTTTTATAGGCATTCTCAATTCACAATTCTCCATTCAGAATTAAGTCTATTACAATTTTTACTTTTCGTTTGTCCTATCTAAACTAATAAATTCTCCAACTTAATTCCTCTCGACCCTTTTAATAAAAAGAAAGTATCATTGAATGTTTGTTCTTCAAACCATGTTTTCAAGGCACTAGTATCCTCAAAATTCAAGACGGAAGCAGTAGCAACTTTTTGAAATTCCGCACCTACGGTAACTACAGGTATCCCTAAACGCTTGGCTTTAAATAATATATCTCTATGGGCTTCCATGCTATATACGCCAAGTTCCAACATATCTCCTAAAATCGCTAATTTATTGGACACTTGGTATGTCTGAAAACTTTCTAACGCCTTATTCATACTACTAGGATTGGCATTGTAGGCATCCATTAAGAAGGTGTTCGTACCTATCTTTTTAATTTGAGATCGATTGTTGGTAGGCGTATAAGACTCTATGGCTGCTTTAATATTCTTCGTACGGACTTTAAAATATTTGCCGATCGCAATAGCCGTCATAATATTATTAAAATTATACTGTCCAATTAATTGACTCTGGGCAGCTATCAATTCCCCTTTTTTATTTAAAAATCCAACTTTTAATAAAGGCGTCTGTGCTAATAATTGTGTTTCAAATCCAGGATTTGACAAATCTAATTCTGTACTACGCTGATAGAATATTTTAGGAATAGACCAGCCCGCCATTTCTAATAAATAATCTTCATCTGCATTAACGAAAGCGATACCTCTATTGTCTTCTAAGAATCTGTACAATTCCCCTTTTGCTACCTGAACCCCTTCAAAACTACCAAAACCTTCTAAGTGAGCTTCGCCCACATTGGTTATAACCCCATGTGTTGGCTGTACAATCTTACAAAGCATTTCAATATCCCCAATGCGATTAGCCCCCATCTCGATGATCGCTACTTCTGTATCTAATGGCATAGCTAGTAGGGTAAGTGGCACTCCTATATGATTATTGAAATTTCCTTTGGTAGCGTGGGTTGGATATTGAGTACTCATTACAGCACTAACGAGCTCTTTGGTAGTGGTTTTACCGTTACTACCAGTAATTGCCAAAACAGGTATATCAAACTGTTGCCGATGATGAGTAGCGAGCTGTTGCAAAGTACTTAAAACATCTTCGACCACTATATATTGAGCACCATCTTGATAACTCACATCATCAATAACCGCATAGGCAGCGCCATCAGCTATGGCCTTTTGGGCATACTGGTTTCCATCAAAATTAGCTCCTTTTAGGGCGAAGAATAGACAGTCTGTAGTAATCTTTCGACTATCCGTTGAAACAGTAGAATACTGTTGATAGATTTGATATAATTCCTCAATTGACATGTAGACAAAGTTAACTTTTCTTTGCAAATATGCCTATAAAAAATTTAGAATAGAGAGCAGAGAAGCGGGAGTAGAGA
>CAKZUM010000226.1 GCA_937921525.1 uncultured Saprospiraceae bacterium | reverse complement strand
TAAATCACCATAAGATTTTGGTAAGAATAAATTCCAAAGCCCTTCTGCCCTAGCTAATTCTTTTAATTCTTCTAGGTCTGGAAAATTCTTCCAGCGATTATTGGGGTCTTGTACAAATTCTGCATGGGCTTTTTCTCTTGGGAAAATGTGCGCCTGCATGAATTGATCAACCTTTGCCTGTAGTTCTTTTGAGCGTTCTGTAAATTCGAAATTCATATTATCGTTTTATTTAGAATCGGAAAGTATTTTTTTAATAGAACTGAGAGTAAAGAAGCGAGAATAGAGACCGCTTTCGTTTACACTAGACAAAATTTAGTCATTTTTTAGTAACATATTATTCAGTACACAAGCCAGAACTCCCCCCGACCCCATCTTAGGAAGAGGGGGAGACGTTGAAATAAAAATATTTCGTTTCCAAAACTAATTTTTCAATCGTAGACGTCTCCCACCCTTTTTAAGGGAGGGGCGGGGTGGGTTCTTAAGTACTGAATAGTTATATTTTTTAAACGAAACTCATCTCAATTCTCAATGGTTTTTTAAATAGAAAATAGAGTTGAGAAGAGAGAACAGAGGCAGCTTTTGTCTGCACAAGACGAAATTTCGTCATTTTTTAAACGAAACTCATCTCTGTTCTCTACTCTCTGCTCTCTGTTCTAAAAAAAACTAAACAGACTTCAATCCTCGAACAAT
Organism: uncultured Saprospiraceae bacterium; assembly: GCA_937921525.1. GTDB lineage: Bacteria > Bacteroidota > Bacteroidia > Chitinophagales > Saprospiraceae > JAFMDF01. Next base: position 2,029 of record CAKZUM010000226.1, on the reverse strand, counting down.
CCATTTCCTAGATTCCATAGGATCTATCACATCATCTATTTCTAGTTGAGAAGCCATATTAATTCCTTTGCCTCTTTCGTAAAGTTCTGCTACCATTTTGTCAAACAATGCTGCTTTTTTGACGGGATCTTTCACCGCTTCTAGCTCTTTTCGATAGCCTAAATGCACTGAACCCTCAATACCCATCGCCCCAAACTCACCCGTAGGCCAAGCAACCGTGAATAAAGGTACGTGAAAACTTCCGCCTACCATAGCCATTGCGCCTAAACCGTAGCCTTTTCTTAAAACTATTGCCAATAAAGGCACTTTTAATTGCCCTCCTGTAACGAATAAACGGGAAGCATGACGAACTGTTCCTTCTTTTTCCGCATCTGGTCCAACCATGATGCCCGGCGTATCGCATAAAGATAAAATAGGAATGCCAAATTTATTACACAAGGATAGGAAATTATCTGCTTTTATAGCTCCTTCCGCATTGATCGCCCCGCCCAAATGATTTGGATTATTCGCGATCAAACCGATAGGATGGCCTTCGATTCTTATTAAAGCAGTAATCATCCCAACGCCATAATGAGGACGTAATTCTAAGACAGAATCTGTATCTGCCAATTGGATGATTACCTTTCTAATATCGTATACTCTACGTCTATTTTCAGGTATCGCTTGTCTTAGTAAACGTTGGTCACTACAAGTCCAATCGGTGGTTACACCTTGGAAATAAGATAAATATTTTTTGGCAACAGCTACCGCTTCCATTTCGTCCTTCACTAAAATATCTATCACTCCGTTTTTCGTTTGCACTTCTGCTGGGCCTACTTCTCTTGGATGATACGTTCCTAAACCGCCACCTTCAATCATTGCTGGACCACCCATCCCTATGGAAACATTCTCTGTCGCAATGATTACATCGGAGCAACCTGCCAATGCTGCATTCCCTGCAAAGCAGTATCTAGAAACAATCGAAATCAATGGCACTTTACCACTCAACGCTCCAAAAAGGGTAAAGGTCAATATATGTAAACCTGCGATTGCTTGTACATCTACATCACCTGGTCGGCCGCCACCACCTTCCGCAAATAGGATAATGGGTAATTTCCATTTCTCTGCCAAATGTAGCATCCTATCCATTTTCATATGGTTGTAGGTGCCTTGTGTACCTGCCAAAACGGTAAAATCATAAGCCATGACTAGGCAACGTTTTTCCGCTTCAAATTGAGATTGGTTGATCGTGCCTATACCTGTTACTAGGCCGTCGGCGGGAGTATTTTTAATTAAATCTTCTTCACTTCTTCTGGCTTTTTGGGCAGCTACTGCTAAGCCCCCATATTCTATAAAAGAATCGGCATCGCAAAGTGCTTCTATATTTTCTCTAGCGGTAAACTGGTTATTTCTACGCCTCTTAGCAATAGCATCTGGACGATTGGCATCTAATAAAAATGATTTTCGATGAATCAACGTTTCTAAATCTGGGCGAACATAGTCTGGGTCTATTGCCTTTGCCTCTTCCGATATTTCTTCTGCACGCTCTACCCTACTTAATTGTAATACGGCTTGATCTTCTGAAATAATATCTCCTACCTTTACTAGTATACGATCTACTATTCCACCTTGATCCGCCAAGATCACCGACTCCATTTTCATCGCTTCTAATACGATTAATTCTTGTCCTTTTTTTACGGTCTCACCTTCTTTTACTAGTAAGGTTACGACGCTCCCTGGACTGGGGGATAAAACTTTAAACCCATCAGATGAATGCTGTCTCTTGGGTGTTGCATCTTTTTTCTTAGAAGAAGTAGCTTTTGGGGCTTGTCTATTTTCAGCTTTAGCCTTGCGACCTTGCTGAAAGGCAGGGAAAGAATCAAAATCAGGTTCTTCTTCTTCTTCGGCATCCTCCGTTTCTGGTTCTTTTGAAAATAAATTGGTTGGTGCTGGTGTTTCTTTTTTAGTTTTAGAATCTGGAAATTCATCTAGAACGATTCCTTCCTCTTTTATATCTTCAGCATCCGCTGCTGGAAATTCATCAAAGGAA
>CAKZUM010000225.1 GCA_937921525.1 uncultured Saprospiraceae bacterium | reverse complement strand
AGAGTAGAGACAGATTTCGTTTAAAAAATGACGAAATTTCGTTGTTTTCTAATCGAAATACGTCTCTACTCTCTCTTCCCCGCCCGCCTGACGGCAGTCGGGCTGGTCTGCTCTCTGTTCTAAACAATGTCCAGTAGTGTGCAGATTAATAAACAAATTTAATATCAGACCTATCCACTTAAAATTATTCATACTTATCGGAAGTTTAGTTGGTACAAGCTTGCTACTAGCCCAATCACCAGTCACTTTTCGGCATCTTTCCAAAAAAGAAGGATTATCCCAATCGTCTGTTTTTGCTATCACGCAAGATGATAGTGGTTTTCTATGGTTTGGAACTAGAGATGGATTAAATAAATATGATGGGTATCAATTCACGACCTATCACCATACTTCAGAGGCAAACAGTTTGATCTCTAATGATATAAGAACCTTATATTTTGATAAAAAAATGAATACGCTATGGGTAGGGACTACTAATGGTTTATGTCGTTTTCGTCCAGATTATGGTGATTTTATTAATTATAAACAGCTAACGGAGGTATACAAAAATAACCTGAGTATCCGTACTTTTTTTCGAGATTCAAAGGATAGATTATGGGTCGGTACGGATAATGGCTTATTCCTCTATAAAGATGCAACAAATACCTTTATTCGGTTTGCTGCTGAAAAAAATAATCTAAATACCCTATCTGGCAATGACGTGAAAGTGATCCATGAAACGTCAAATGGCACCCTTTGGTTTGGTTCTGGTAGCGGTTTAGATACATTAGAAATAAATGATACGGATATATTCAAATTTGGGAATGTGCCGCAATCGAAGGAATTTCCTGACCGTCATATGAAAGCTTTATTAGAAGATGAAGCTGGCAATTTTTGGATAGGTACTCAGAATAAAGGGTTGTTCTTTTGGAATAGACAAACGGATGAAATTAATGTTTACGAAACGAATGGAAATAATCCAAATAGTGTTAGTAACAATAATGTCAGAGCAATGACTTGGGGAAAAGAAGGAATAATATGGATAGGTACTTTTAATGGTTTGAATAGATTAACCCCTAATCAGAATAAAATGGAATATTTTTTCCATAATCCTTCCATTTCTACTAGTCTTTCACATAGTTCGGTACGTGCGCTTCTTATGGATGATCGAAATAGTTTATGGGTGGGTACTTTTTTCGGAGGCATCAGTTTTTTAGATGAAACCTATAATCGCTTTACTAATTTTAGGCAAGACCAATATCAGAATAGTATTAGCAATAACATCGTTAGTTGCTTTACCGCAGATACATTAGGCAACTGGTGGATTGGTACAGAGGGTGGAGGCCTCAATTATTACAACCGAAAAACAAAGGAATTTAAAGTATATCAACACGATCCCAATAACACTAGTTCCATTGCTTCTAACAATATTAAACATCTGCTGCTGGAAGGTAATCAATTATGGATAAGTACCTTCAATGGAGGCTTAAACTTAATGAATTTAAATACGAAGCAGGTACAAAGAATTCCATACGGTGACAAAACACAATTTGGTACGACCAATAATAATGTGTATCGCCTTTATAAAAAAGACGATTGGTTATGGAGCGTTATGCACGGTGGAGGCTTAGATGTTTTGAATTTCTCTCAACAGAAAAGGTATAACTATGTACATGATGCTACTGACAGTACAACGATTAGCTCAAATTTAGCTAGAACCTTTTTAGTTACAAAAACGGGTGAAAAATGGATAGGCACAGATAATGGACTAAATAAAGTAATCGAAGATAGTCAAGGATTACCAATAGCATTTGAGCGACATCTCTCAAATAAAAAAATCTATACTCTTAAAGAAGATGCTGCCGAAAATATTTGGGTAGGAACACTTAGTAATGGTTTATACAAACTCCATAAAGATAGTACTCATTTTGAAAACTTCAACCGTAAAGATGGATTGCCAGGACATAGCATTTTTGGTATTTTAGAAGACGACAACTATAATCTTTGGATAAGTACTAATAATGGTATCTCTCAATTTAATCCTATTGAAGAATCCTTTACCAACTATAATTATTCGGACGGTTTAGATAATACAGAATTCAATTTTAATGCCTACTATAAAACGAATCAAGGAGAGATGCTTTTTGGAGGTATGAATGGATTTACTTTATTTAATCCAAAAGATATTTCCCCTTCTTATTTTATCTCCCCTATCGTGCTAACGAAATTAAAAGTGCAAAATCAAGAAGTGAAGGTTCAAAAAAATGGAATCCTTACTAAAGTACTAAACGAAACAAGTGAGATTACACTCCCCTATAATAATGCTAGTTTTTCTATTGCATTTGCTTCCTTAGATTATTTTAATCCAGAGAACATTACTTACTCTTATAAACTAGAAGGCTTAGATGAAAATTGGGTAAATAAATCAGGACAATCCGAAGCAACCTATACCATTCAAAATGCAGGCAATTATCTGTTTCGATTAAAAGCAAAAAATAGTGATGGTATTTGGAATCCAACGGAGAAACAACTGAACATTAAAGTACTTCCACCACCTTGGAAAAGTCCTCTAGCCTATTTTATTTATTTTTTAGTTTTAATAGGTCTTGGACTAGTTACTTTACGGCTTATTCGACTGAGGCACCACCTTCGATTAGAGCAGGTTACTAAACAAAAGCAGCAAGAATTACATGAGTTAAAAGTACGTTTTTTTACGAATATCACTCATGAGTTTAGAACGCCTTTAACGCTAATTTTAGGACAAATACAAGATTTGACAGAAACAGCGGCACTTGGCGGAAACGCTACGAAAAAGTTATTTTCCGTTAAGAAAAACACCAATCGCTTATTGAATTTAGTCAATCAATTACTAACTTTTAGAAAATTAGAAACCGACCATATCCAAATCAGGGCAGAAAAACAAAATGTAGTTACCTTCTTGGAGGAAATCATGCAGTCTTTCAAAGATACAGCTTTAGATAGAGGCATTGATTTATCTTTTAATCAACCAAATGATGAAATCTTGATTTGGTTTGATAGAGATAAGCTTGAAAAGGTTTTTTATAATTTACTATCCAATGCTTTCAAATTCACCGATGATGGAGGCGAAATCTCTTTGTCGATTGAGCAACAAAGAACGGCTATTATCATTTCTTTAAAAGATAATGGAAAGGGAATTGCTCCAGAATTCCATGAACAAGTTTTTAAGCGATTTTATGAAAGTGATTTGCCTATCCAACGCACGATTAAAGGGAGTGGTATAGGTTTAGCGATTTCCAAGCAAATGGTAGACTTACATGCAGGAGAGATTACCCTAGAAAGTGAAAAAGGAAAAGGGGCTACTTTTTCTGTAAAATTACCTTTTGGGAACAAACATTTTAAAGCATCAGAATTAATAAATACTCCTCAAAATACCAATCAAAGCAACAAAAATTCTTTAAAATATATTCGCCCAACTTTCCCTAAATTAGAGCCCGTACCTACCCCACAAACAAAAAAGCCGCTACCAAAAGATGCGCTTAAATTATTGATTGTAGAAGATAATGAGGAAATACTCGACTATATCCAATCCATTTTTGTAAATGAGTATAAAATAAACACCGCCCCAAATGGAAAAATCGGCTTTAAATCGGCGATAAAATTTCAACCCGATTTAATAATTAGCGATATAGCTATGCCAGAGATGGACGGTTTAGCATTCTGTAATTTGATCAAAAAAGACCTACAAACCAGTCATATTCCAGTAATTTTATTGACCGCCAATGTTGCTCAAGAAATCAAGATTGATGGCTTAGAAATAGGAGCGGATGATTATATTACCAAACCATTTGATGCCAAAGAATTAAAACTTCGAGTTAAAAATATAGCCAATGCTCGGATTAATTTAAGAAATAAATTCTCTCGAATTTTAAACCTCTCCCCTACTGAAATCACGGTTACTTCGGCAGATGAAGAGTTCCTTAAAAATGCGATGGACATTGTAGAAAAACATATAGAGAATACCAATTTTGGCGTGGTACAGTTTGCCCAAGAATTAGCAGTCAGTCGTCCCTTATTATTTACTAAATTAAAAGGAATTACCAATCAAACCCCTAATAATTTTATCAAGTCTATTCGTTTAAAAAGAGCTGCACAATTATTAAAACAGCGAAAAATTAATGTAGCGGAAGTAGCTTATAAAGTGGGTTTTAAAGACCCTCGCTACTTTAGTAAATGTTTTCAAAAAGAATTTCAGAAAACGCCTACGCAATTTATGGGAGAACATTAGATTTTTCCTATTCCCCTTAGAGCTTGTCTAAATTTGTACGAACTGATTATCAATAGCTTAGGGTTTTGAGGAAGCATTAAAATTGTTGCCTAGCGAGCTAGGTGACTATTTTAATGCAAACTCAAGTATTGACCGTAAAATAGCATCATTAATTATAAAAACCCGAACTTTGCCAAAAAATAGTAATGGCAAAGTCAAATTATAAATCAAAACAACCTGCTACAAATAAAGTCCACTATAGACATCCCTCAAAAACTAGTTGCATAT
>CAKZUM010000224.1 GCA_937921525.1 uncultured Saprospiraceae bacterium | reverse complement strand
GACCAGCCCAATATCATTATCATATTTACGGACGATCAAGGCTATGGGGATGTTGGTGTGTTTGGGGCGACGGATATTGCAACACCGCACTTGGATCAAATGGCAAAAGATGGTATCAAATTGACAGATTTTTATGCGGCTCAAGCGGTTTGCTCTGCTTCGAGGGCAGGCTTATTGACAGGTTGTTATCCTAATCGAATAGGGATACATGGTGCTTTGATGCCAAAGAGTACAAAAGGTTTGAATTTATCGGAAGTTACCATTGCAGAGATGCTTAAGGAAAAGGGGTATCAAACAGGTATGTTCGGGAAATGGCACTTAGGGGATCATCCGAAATTTATGCCAAGAAAACAGGGATTTGATGAATATTTCGGAATCCCCTACTCTAATGATATGTGGCCCTTGCATCCGCAACAAGGGCCTATTTTTGATTTTGATCCTTTACCACTTTATGAGAACGAAACAATCATTGATACCCTCACCGATCAATCTTTATTGACTACTCAGATTACAGAAAAAAGTATCGACTTTATTATTAAAAATAAAGAAAATCCGTTTTTTCTATACGTCGCACACCCACAGCCCCATGTCCCATTATACGTGTCTGATAAGTTTAAAGGAAAATCAAAAAGAGGCTTGTATGGAGATGTGATTATGGAGATTGATTGGTCGGTTGGACAATTATTATCTACTTTAAAAAAACATAGTATCGAAGACAATACCCTAGTTATTTTCACCTCCGACAATGGTCCTTGGTTGAATTACGGTACTCATTCTGGCAGTGCTAAACCTTTACGAGAAGGTAAAGGAACTGCTTGGGAAGGCGGACAAAGAGAGCCTTGTATTATTCAATATCCAAACAAGATAAAAGCTGGTCAAATCATTAATACTCCAATGATGAACATTGACCTATTACCAACTATAGCAGAGATCACTAATGCCCCTTTGCCCAAAAATAATATTGATGGAAAGAGTGTCTGGGATCTATGGACAGGCACTTCTAAGGAAAGTCCACAGGAGGCCTATTATTTTTATTATAAACAAAATGAACTACATGGCATTCGATATAAGCAATGGAAAATGTATTTCCCACATGTCTACAGAAGTTTAAATGGTCGTAAAGGAAGAGCCGATGGATTGCCAATTGATTATGACCAAAACACCTTAGCGCAAATTGAATTATATGATCTATCAGTTGATATTGAAGAATCTAACAATGTAGCGATGAACCATCCAGAAGTAGTTGCTACTATCAATAGTATTGCTGATAAAGCTCGACTGAAATTAGGCGATTCGCTCACGAAACAAGAAGGTAGTGAAAATAGGCCTGCTGGTATCGTAGATAGTTGGTGATTGCATCCTATTCTATAATAGAATAATTATGTTTTAACGATCTGAATTTACGAAGTAACAACAAAAAATATAAACAAAAAATTACTCTATAATAAACATGAAGTCAAAAAGAAAGATAGCCATTTGCGGCGCAGGTATCGCTGGTATTGCCGCCGCTTATTATTTAGTACAACATGAGATAGAATCGGAAATTATCCTAATAGATAAACAAACACCACTTTCTTTTACCTCTAGTAAATCCGGGGAAAATTTCAGAGACTATTGGCCACATCCTAGTATGGAGGCACTCAGTAGCCATAGTATAGATTTGATGCAAGCCTTACAAAACACCTATGGAGAAGATGCTTTTCAACTTAATTTTTCTGGGTATCACTTCGTAAGCCATAATGCGGAAAAAGCCATTTTTGCAGACGATAGTACGCCGAGTTTTAGGGAGAAAAATCGAGTAGAAACAGATGCCGAAGTGATTCATCAGCAGCACCCTTATTTAGATGCGAACATTCAAAAATCTGTGTTTATAAAAAAGGCAGGAAATGTGGATTCTATTCGCATGGGAAATTTAATGTTACAACAAGCTAAACAGAATGGTGTTCAGTTGTTAGAAGAAGAAATAACTGGACTCCAGAAAAAAACCAAAGGATTTAAGATTAATATGGCAGGACATCATTCTATAATTGTCGATCAAATTATATTAGCTACTGGGCCGTTTATTAATCAGTTAGCGAATATGTTGAATATAGATTTACCTGTTTGGAATACCTTACAACGAAAATTTATTATACCTGATCCCAAAAAAGTGATTCCTCAAGATATGCCCTTCACGATCTATGCAGATGGACAAACCTTAGATTGGTCCAAAGAAGAAATCGAGTTCATGCAATCAGATAAAGATTTAGAATGGATGACAAAGCCAATGCCCGGTGCCATCCATATCAAACCAGAATCTGGTCGAATAAAAATGGGTTGGGCAATTGGGAAAGAAAAAAAGGTCCCCCAGTGGGACGTTCCTACGCTACCCTATTTCCCACAGGTAGTATTAAAAGGAGCTAGTCGTTTCATACCTGCATTAAAGGCGTATGCAGAAAATATTCCAACGCCAATAATTGAGTACGGCGGATATTATACCCGCACCGAAGAAAACTGGCCATTAGTAGGTCCTACGGAAAATGAAAATATATTTGTAATAGGCGCATTAGCAGGATTTGGCACAATGACTGCCTGTGCAGTCGGTGAGCTATGCACCCAATATATTATACAAAAGGAACTCCCATGGTATGCAGAATATTTTCATCCCAATAGATATAATAATCCAAAAATTAAAGCAATAATCGACAACTTAGATATGGATGGACAACTGTAGGGGCAAACCCATGTGTTTGACCAACCTATCTGTTTGCCCAACTATTGCAAAAACAGACCCAGTGTCATTTATTGCTCCATTAACCAAGGATAAGCCAGAGCAAAAGACTTCCGCCAAGTCACATGCCAGTGTCCTTCATTAGGAATCATTTCAAAATGTAATTGCCTATCTGAAAGCCCTTGTTCTTTAAATTTATTATAAATTTCTTTTGCGTGCCCTATCATCATACTCCCTTCATATTCTCCGACACTTACAAATATTTTCTTGCTACTAAGATGAGTATTCGTTAAATTCATAGCCATTAGCCGATCATGGTCTACCCACATAGCAGGAGACTGTATTACAGCATTTCCAAATACATCAGGATGTGCCATTAGCATATAATAAGCCATCATACCGCTACGAGAAATGCCCCCAATGGTAGTGGTAGTAGCTTCTTGTTTAGTGCGATAGTTCCCATCTATCCATTGCTTTAGATCTGTTGCTACCCACTTTGCAAACTCCGCACCATGAGCATCTGGATTATCTTCATTTATAAAAGGCGTATATTCTGCATCTCTATCTTCCGCTTGATTAATACCTACTACAATAGCAGTTGGCTGCCCATTAGTAGAAGCGGCATTAATAACTTCATCAATTTGCCACTCTGGTCCCATGTTTTCCAAATCATTAAAGGAGGATTCCCCATCCATAAAATACATCACAGGATAACGGGAGGTCGAATCCCTATCATAATTAGGTGGCACATAAATATGGATTGTTTTTTTCTCGTTTCTATATCCAACCAATATAGAGTCTCTTAATACAGTGACCGTAGGAGATGAAGTATCTACTAGATTTTCATAATAGACTGCTCTTCTTTGTTCTTCTTTATAATGTCCATAATATCTATAAGCTCCATACATACTGAAAAATATTAGCCCAGGTAGGAAAAATAGTACTATTTTCTTTTTCATGATTTAGGGTTTTGTTTTAATAAAGTTAACCTATTATAAATGCTCGGACGAAGGTAAAAAAATATGCTAGTGAGCATATCAATTTATAGACAAACATACTTACTTATAGGATAAATAAACTTACCTTTAGTCTCTGTATAGTTACTCCTTCTAAAAACATAAACAATGAAATATAAATTCCTCTATTTATTACTTCTTTCTCCTTTTCTCCTATTCGCACAAATCCAACCGAAATGGGTAAGATCAGCAGCCATTTCTCCTGACGGACAACAAATCATTTTTACCTACAAAGGAGATATATTCAAAGTACCAAGTAGTGGTGGAGATGCCATACAATTAACCGTACATGATGCCCACGACTATAAAGCCGTATGGAGCAAAGATGGACAACGAATTGCCTTTGCCTCTAATCGCTACGGCAATTTTGACATCTTCACCATGAGTGCGATGGGCGGACCCGCTACTAGATTGACCTTTCATTCTAATAATGAAATTCCTTATACCTTTTCGGCAGATGATGAGCAGGTGATATTTGGTGCAATCCGACAAGACATTGCACAGCATCGCCAGTACCCGCATCGCTCACAATCTGAATTATACCAAGTACCGAGTATGGGTGGTAGAGTCAATCAAATTTTCACATTCCCAGCAGAAG
>CAKZUM010000223.1 GCA_937921525.1 uncultured Saprospiraceae bacterium | reverse complement strand
AGATGACATCAAGACCTTCAAACTAACAGCAATGCTTCAAGATATGGGGGTTTTTGTGAATCCTGTTATCTCTCCTGCTGTTGCTAGTGAAGATTCGCTCATCCGATTTTCACTGATGGCTACTCATACTAAAGCGCAAGTGGATGAAGCATTAGAAAAACTAGAAAAAGTAGCGAAAGCTTTAGATGTTCCTATGGTGGAACAGGTGTAAACCTGTTTTGATAGAACGGGAAAATCATACATTTTAAATCATATATCTTAAATCCATCTGGTTCTTATTCTTATATAACAATATAGGGGATTTATGATGTAAGATGTATGAAATATGATTTATGATTTGCCAGACTTACTCCAACATTATCATCTGTTTTAAAATAGAAGTTACTGTTTCTACAAATTATTTTGCAAACTAATCTAAAAATGGCATCTGGAACGTAATTCCAGATGCCATTTTTTATAATCCTTTAATATTAATTTTCCTCGAGGCTTACGATTCCTATTATTTATCGTTTCCATATTCGGACGCTTAATTTGGCATTTTGAAAAAGGTATTTGGGGTAGCATCTGGTTTATTGGCGTAAGTAATAGAGTGGTTCTTAAATTCATTTTGAAATTAATGATGGTATACCTACCTTGCATCGCTTTTTGATTAAGAAGTTGTTTAACTTCTAAAGAAACATCTTCACAGCAACATATCTATGGAAATCATACAAGTAACTACTCGCAAACAGAAAAAGCAATTTATTGACTTTCCCCATGATCTATATGAAGGAGATCCAAACTATGTACCAGCCATTTATTTAGATCAAAAACAAGTTTTGAATCCTAAGAAAAATCCTTTTTTCTTACACTCCAAAGCAGATTTATTTTTGGCGATCAGAGATAAAAAGATTGTGGGCCGTATTGCTGCCATTCGCAATAATAACTACAATGAATTTGCAAAAGAAAACGTAGGCTACTTTGGCTTTTTCGATGTGATTAATGATTTTTCCGTAGCAGAAGCCTTACTGCAAAAAGCAATGGACTGGGTAAGGGCAGAAAACCTAGATGCGATTTATGGGCCTACCAATTTTACAACAAACGAAACGGCAGGGGTATTGGTAGATGGCTTCGATAGACCACCTGTAGTATGGATGACCTATAATAAACCTTATTATGGCGAATTCTTAGAGCGATTAGGTTTCAAGAAGCGAATGGATCTTTATGCCTATAGATTACCAACTAAGGAAGTCTCTCAAAAATCATTAGATCTGAGTGCAAGAATCGAAGAACGCCTAAAAAGAAAAGGCATTACGATTCGAACGGTCAATATGAAGAAGTTTAAAGAAGAGGTCAATGATATTCGATCCATCTATATGGATGCTTGGGGGGAGAACTGGGGTTTTGTACCACCTACAAAAGAGGAATTTGATGAATTAGCCGTAGGCATTAAAATGATTATCAATCCAGAGATTGTGTATGTGGCTGAACATGAAGGGAAGAAAATTGGTTTCTTCTTATGCTTACCAGATATTAATCAGATCATGATTAATCAAAAACGAGGACGGATCATTCCTTTCGGCGCATTGAAATTATTGTTTCGTAGAAATAAAGTGTCTATTCTACGGGTATTACTATTAGGCGTCATACCAGAATATAGAAGAATGGGGATTGAAGGTATTTTCTATGCAAAGAGTATTCGATATGCCCAAGCCAATAATGTAGAAGCTGGAGAAGGATCATGGGTTTTAGAAAACAACGAAATGATGAATAAAGGAATGGTCAATATGGGGGGGCATATATATAAGACGTATCGAATTTATGAGCGGAAGGTGTAGCACGGAATTCATTCCGTACGATTATCGAGCGCAGCGCAGATAATCATTGCTATCTGCGCTTGATCGTATACGGAATAAATTCCGTGCTACAGGAATCTGACAGCGCAACGATCTGACCTCTGAAAGTTCTGTAAGAACGATCTGACTTCTATAAAAAAACAATATGGAAAAAATACTAATAACCGGTGCTTCAGGATTCGTGGGCAGCTTTTTAGTCGAAGAGGCTTTAGAGAGAGGTTTGGAAGTATATGCCGGTATTAGAAAAACGAGTAGTAGAGTCTATTTAACGGATAAGCGGATTAATTTCTTTGTAATGGACTTTGGGAAGGAAGAAGATTTAAAACAACAGTTAAAAGATCATCCTTTTGACTATGTGATTCATTGTGCAGGCGTAACAAAAGCAGATACTAAAGAAGGCTTTTTTAAGTATAATTATGAATTAACGAAGACCTTCGTACAAACTTTACAGGCCGTTCAGCCGAAATTAAAGAAATTCATCTATATATCCAGTTTAGCTTCCTATGGCCCTGCGGATAACCATCCAGGAGAGGTGGTATTAGAAACAGACACGCCCCACCCTATTGATACCTATGGAGAAAGTAAATTAGCAACAGAGCAATGGTTACAGGCATTACCTGATTTTCCCTATATTATTTTCCGTCCTACGGCAATATATGGCCCAAGAGAACAAGAAATATTTATCTTTTTCAAGACTTTTAATAAAGGAATTGAAGGACATATTGGTCGAACACCGCAAAAGGCGACTTTTATCTATGTGAAAGACTTAGTACGCCTGATATTGGATGCCAGCTTGTCTACAATCGTTCAAAAAGCCTATTTTGTATCGGATGGGCAGCATTATCCAACACAAGAATTAGGAAGAATTGCAAGAAAAGTATTAGGTAAAAACCCTATTAATATTAAGATTCCAATCGCTATAGTGCAAGTAATTGCAGGGGTTAACGAGGCTTTTGGGCGACTCACAGGTAAGATGCCACCCCTCAATTTAGAGAAGGTAAAAATAATAAAATCTAAAAATTGGCAATGTGACATACAACCTTTAAAAAATGATCTTAACTTTGCGCCCGTTTATGACCTTGAACGAGGTCTAACAGAAGCCCTAAACTGGTATTTGGAGAATAAATGGCTTTAAGTAAATGGTGAATGGTGAATGATAAATGATGAATTACCAGATGTTGACTTTAGAATCCGTCAACATGCAGTGATTCATCATTTACTATTCAACATTTACCATTAAAAAAAGAGCCTCCTTACAGAATTTGGAATATTCATTATTCCATAATTAAGCATTGCATAACAAACACCCGACTGAATTGAGTTATTCAATGTGCAAAAAAAGTAAACAAAAATGGCGAAGAAAGCTAAAATTAAATCAGCTAAAGGAAAACTTGGTGTTTTACTACCCGGTATGGGTTCTGTAGCTACTACCTTCATTGCAGGAGTAATAGCTGTTAGAAAAGGTATTTCTCAACCGATCGGTTCTTACACCCAAATGGGAAGAATTCGATTAGGTAAAAGAACAGAAGCACGTTCTCCAAAAATTAAGGAATTTGTTCCTTTGACAGACTTAAATGATATTGTCTTTGGTGGATGGGATGTCTATAAAGACAATGTTTACAAAGCTGCCGTCCATGCAAAAGTATTGGACAAAGATTTGTTAGACCAAATCAAAGATGAGTTGAAGTTAATAAAGCCAATGAAGGCTGTTTTTGACAAAAACTATGTCAAACGTTTGGATGGAAAACATATCAAGAAAGAGAAGACAAAAATGGATTTAGCAAAAGCTTTGATGCAAGATATCAAAGACTTCAAAAAAGCCAATGGTTGTTCTCGTTTAGTAATGGTATGGTGTGGTTCTACAGAAATATACATGGAGGAAGCGCCTTGTCACAGAACCATCAAAGCCTTGGAAAAAGGCTTGAGAGAAAATGATGAGAACATTCCACCAAGTATGATTTATGCGTATGCGGCTATTAAAATGGGCGTACCTTACGCTAATGGTGCGCCGAACTTGTCCGCTGATATTCCTGCCCTTGTAGAATTAGCTAAAAAGAGTGGCGTTCCAATCGGTGGTAAAGATTTCAAAACAGGTCAAACCTTAATGAAGACGATCCTTACTCCTGGATTTAAAGCTCGTTCATTAGGGGTCAATGGTTGGTTCTCTACCAATATCTTAGGTAATAGAGATGGTGCTGTATTGGATGATCCAGATAACTTTAAGACTAAAGAGGTGTCTAAGTTGGGCGTTATAGAGCATATCTTAAAGCCTAAAGAAAATCCTGAATTATATGGAAATATCTACCACAAAGTAAGAATCAACTACTACCCGCCTAGAGGTGATAACAAGGAAGGATGGGATAATATTGATATTGCGGGTTGGCTAGGTTATCCGATGCAAATTAAAGTAGATTTCCTTTGTAGGGATTCTATTTTAGCGGCACCTATTGTGTTGGATTTAGCTTTGTTATTGGATTTAGCGAGCAGATCTAATTTAGGGGGTATTCAAGAATGGTTGGGCTTCTTCTTCAAGTCGCCTCAAACAAAGAAGGGCTTACCACCACAGCATGATTTATTCAAACAATTAATGAAGATTAACAACACCCTACGATACTTGAAAGGGGAAGAGTTGATTACGCATTTAGGAATGGATTATTATTACTAGTGTGGAATAGTAAGATGCAGAGTAAGGGAGGTGCTGTATGTCACAGCATCTCCCTTACATTATGTTTTATTCATTATATGACACACGTTCAATACTAGTTATTGTTCTTTTTGCA
>CAKZUM010000222.1 GCA_937921525.1 uncultured Saprospiraceae bacterium | reverse complement strand
CGTTTGTTTAGGCCATCAAGCTATTGGTGAGGCTTTTGGTGGGACATTACATAATATTGAAAAAGTGTATCACGGGGTAGCCACTCCTATCAAAATAGTGGACGGCAACTCTTTAACATTTAGAGGCTTACCTGCCGAAATCGAGGCTGGACGCTATCATTCTTGGGTGGTAGAAAAACATAATATTCCCGATTGTTTTCAAATAACCGCAGTAGATGAACATGGAGTCATTATGGCGATGCGCCACCGTACGCATAATGTACGTGGTGTACAGTTTCATCCAGAGTCTATTATGACGCCTACAGGGAAAACAATGCTTCGAAATTTCTTATTTCAAGAAGAAAAAGTAGAAGGACTGTTAGTATAAGTCAATTGACTTTATTAGTAATATCACCTATATTAGGAGTCAAAAGTAGTCTTTCCTCCTAAATGCCCGTCCTTTGTTATACAAAATTCACTGAAAGACACGTTCTTATGTGAAACATATAACATTCAGGAAGGGCTTTTTTTATTAAGAAGATATTTCTCTTCCATACAAACGGCAACCAATGAATATTTTTTAATAGCTAAACTAAAACATGCAATTATTAAATTTTCCGAAATACCTAATACTCTTGATAGGGTTACTACTGTACGGTAGTGGGCTGGGAAATAGATTGGTCGCACAAACGAATGAAAATTTAGTTCCAAATCCAAGTTTTGAACGCTTTTCGAGAGTTCCTATTGGCTGGTTTTATAAAGGGAAAAACTTTACAGATGTAATGAAATACTGGAATGCGCCGACTGGTGCTTCCCCAGATATTTTCGGTCCAAAAGTAATTGTCCCTAAACACTGGGAGGAAAAAGGATTTGGACGGCAAATGGCCAGAACAGGATCTACCTTAGTAGGTATTACCTCTTATGGCTGTGAAGAAGGAAAACCACACTGCCGAGAGTATGTGCAAATTCAATTAAAAGAATCTTTGGTCATTGGTCAAAAATACCACTTTGAATTTTGGGTAAGCAGCCTCCCAAAATCCCTCCATATTAATCGTCTAGGTGCTTATTTTTCTACCGAAGAAATTCAATTAATTGATGATTCAACGATTGACGTAAAGCCACAAGTAGAAGCGAAAAAAATCCTTACTACTAGAAATGGGCGTTGGACCAAAGTAGCTGCTACTTTTACTGCAGCTGAAGAGGCCTCTTATTTAATCATCGGTAATTTCTATCCAGATAAAGAAACGAAAGTCCTAAAATCTAGAAGTGATGCTTTGAGCTATGCTTACTATTATATAGATGATGTGCTTCTCAGAAAGGAGCAACCTATCTTAAAAGTTCCTATAAAACCTGATGATTTATCCAAAACCCCTATCGAAGTAGGTCGAGTGGTTACTCTGAAAAATATTTTCTTTGAAACGGATAAATATGAATTACTTCCTCGTTCTTTTGTAGAATTAAATAAGTTGCTAGCCTTAATGAGAACGCATCCTAACATGGTTATTGAAATTAGAGGCCATACCGATATTGTTGGAAATAGTGACTATAATCAGTATTTATCAAGAAAACGTTCTAAATCTGTTGTCCACTTTTTAATAGAACATGGTATCGAAGCCTATCGTTTACAGTATAAAGGGTTTGGTAGTGAGCAACCTACTGCTACTAATGATACGAAGGAGGGCCGTCAGTTGAATCGACGTGTGGAGTTTAAGATTATTAGTAATACTGGGGGAATGAATTGATTAGGATGGTAGGATTATTGGATTTGTAGGATGCTATTTGTGATTTTGACCTTGTTCTTTGTGTTAAATAATATCTGCTAAATCTTACTTTTATTAAAAGTCATAATTTTGCTAGATAGACAAGATGCTGCTCGTAGAAGCACAGATGATACTAATCTTGTAAGTCGTAAATAAATTTTGACAAAGTATTCATTACGCTGTCAACATGTCTATCAGTATCCTACGAATCAAAATAATCCTACAAATCCTAATCAATTACGTTGTCAACATCCCTATCAGTATCCTACAAATCAAAATAATCCTACAAATCCTAATCAATCTATGCATCAGAAGCACGCCAAACTAACCCGCCCCAACTACGGACAATTCGCCCGAAACGAATGGGCTATCATAGGTACGCCTTGCGGAAACATTCAACAACTTGCCTATCAACTAACCGATCTATTATCCAAAAAATATAAAGTCAGCTATGTTGACGCAGATCATAAAAGTGCAGATGGAGAAGAAGTCATAGACACGAAGACAGCCATACACTTTGGGGCGCATCTAGAATATACCGATAAAATCACGCACCATCGTTTCGATACAAAAGCCACCCTCAATAGTTTTCAATTCCGACAATATTTTAACGAACAAGATATTCTACTGGTTAATGGAAATCATTTTAAGGCAAAAAAACAGATCGTTGTTATCGATCCTAAGAAAGAAAAATCTTTACAAAAGAAGTTAGATCGCTTAACCGATGTTCGGTTAATTTTAATGACAAACGAAGCTACTTCCATTCCTACTTATCTAAAAGAGCACTTAGTTAATTTAGATACAATACCTACCTTTTCTTTGGAAGATCTTCCAAATATTCATCAGTTGATCGAAGCGGATATAATTCAACAAACGCCTGTACTAAATGGCTTAGTTTTAGCGGGTGGGAAAAGCCAAAGAATGGGGAAAGACAAAGGCTTAATCAATTATCATGGACAGCCGCAAAGAGAATATGTGGCAGATTTATTAGCTAGTTTTTGCGAAGACACTTTTATTTCTTTTCGTCAAGGGCAAGCAAGTGATAGTCCTTTAAAATACCCAATAATAGAAGATCGTTTTCAGGGCCTAGGGCCTTTTGGTGCGATCGCCTCTGCCTTTCTTCACCAACCTAATCATGCATGGTTGGTGGTGGCTTGTGATTTACCTTTATTGGATAAAACTACCTTAGAATACTTAGTAGAGAATAGACATCCCTCTAATATTGCGACCGCCTATAATAGTCCTGTTAATGAATTTCCTGAGCCGCTGATTGCTATTTGGGAACCTAAAAGTTATCCCGTATTATTGCAGTTTTTAGCACAAGGATATTCTTGTCCGAGAAAGGTCTTAATTAATTCGGACGTACATCTATTAGATGCCCATGAAGGGGATAAATTAATGAATGTCAATCATCCAGAAGAATTAGAAAAAGTCAAAAAAGTATTAGAAAAATAATAGACGAGTCATACAAAATATACGCGTGAAAAACATAGCCATCTTCGCTTCTGGTACAGGAAGCAATGCCACAAAAATAGTAGATTATTTAAAGAATCATCCTTCCATTAAAGTCGCATTAATTGTCTCTAATAAAGCGACTGCCCCTGTATTACAAATGGCTACTAACAATAACATCCCTACCCTATTACTAAAGAGACAAGCATTTTATAATACAGAAAATCTGTTAAAAGATTTCGTAGAATATAAAATTGATTTCATCGCTCTAGCTGGATTTCTTTGGCTCATACCCCCTTATTTAGTCCAAGCTTTCCCCAATAAAATAGTCAACATTCATCCTGCTTTACTACCAAAATATGGCGGCAAAGGTATGTACGGCATGAACGTACATAAGGCCGTACACGCCAACAAAGAAAAGGAATCTGGTATCACGATCCACTTTGTCAACGAACATTATGATGAAGGGAATAGTATCTTTCAAGCCTCTTGTTCTATAGCCCCTCAGGACGACCCCGATACTATTCAGAAAAAGGTGTTAGTACTCGAACATCAATATTTTCCTACCATAATTGAATCCTTATTGTTAATGTAGTCTTATAACTAAGTGATTCCTAGTCTTTTGGTTTGATATTTGTAACGAATAAGTTTAATATGTAATGTGTTCTTGTAGAGCACGGTCTATGCTATTTATTTATGAGATAAACTTTTCAAATCAAAAAGTATGTTACGAATAATCCCCCTTCTTTTCGCTATCCTATTTACTTGTATCAATATCAGCTACGGTCAGAATGAGCTTAGTTGGAAGAAACAACGCAAACTAGCAGAACAACAATATACCGCTGGCAATTATACAGAAGCAGCATTGAATTTTGAAGAAGCTTGGAAAAAACATCCTCAAAGCAAAGAACTTATCTTTAAAGCAGGCGAATGTTATACCCTTTTAAAAGACTTTAAAAATGCCGCCCAATCCTACAAGCACGTAAAAGGAGATAGGGAAGAATTTGAACTAGTCGGCTTAAAATACGCACGAGCTCTCAAACAAGATGGACAATATACAGTTGCTAAAAAAGAACTAAGTGATTTTATAGGCGCTTATCAAGGAGACGATAAAGCACTTTTAAGTCAAATCGTTAACACAGAAATACAAGGTTGTGATTTAGGATTAAAACTAGCCAATTCTACAAAAGAATCCTCTATAGAAGTCAGACATTTAGGAGCAAATGTAAATTCTTTGAAAACTGAATTTGCACCCATTCCTTTTGCAGAAGACCTATTCTACTTTTCTTCTACAATGGAAGACGATAGAGCTTATCTATATCGATCACAAAAACAAAAAGGGGCATGGACGAAGGCGGTCGCTGCAGAAGGTTTGCCGAATCTACCTAATAAACATTTAGCGAATGGTTCTTTTGCTCCAGATGCTAAGCGATTCTATTTCACGCTTTGTGATGCTTCTTCCAAATTAGTTTCTACTTGTGAGATTCATGTCACTAAAAGAGTTGGATCTAAATGGTCTGCACCCACTCGCTTACGAGATTACATTAATGAAGCAGGATCGACTACCACTCAACCTTGGGTCATTCATAAAGAGGGAAAAGAAATATTGTATTTTGTTTCTAACAGAAAAGGAGGGAAAGGAGGAATGGATATTTGGTATACTTCTAGAGATTTAAATAGTGGTGATATAGATTTTACCTATCCTATTAATTTAGGTAAACAAGTTAATTCCATCGGGGACGAATTAACGCCTTTTTACGATGATGTAAAAGGAGAATTATATTTTAGCTCGAATGGCCATGTTGGCCTTGGTGGTTGGGATATTTTTAAAGTTAGTGGTTTAGAAAAAAAATGGGAGCAAGCAGAAAATCTAGGATCGCCAATTAACTCTAGTGCAGATGATTTTTATTATGTATTAAAGCCATCCAGAACTGGTGGATTTTTAATTTCTAATCGTACATCAGGTGCGGAAAAAGTATCTACTCAACATGAAGATATTTTTGAATTTGGCACTAAACGTAAGCAACAACAATTTTACGTAAAGGGGCAAATTATGGAAAAGGAAAGTACGGCAGATATTAATAATGCCATTATTGCTTTATATGAAATCACAGGACAAAAAGAACGTTTATTGCAAACTAAGAAAGCCACCGCTAACAACTATCAATTTCCTATTCTAGCAAATAGAAATTACAGATTAGTCATAGAGAAAAAAGGGTATTTAAAAAACACCTTTGACTTCAGTACTTTCCAAGGTAAAAGAGGAGCAACACATGACTTTTATTTAAGTAAATATGTGTCAGCACCTAATCCATCTGTCGCTCAAACACAAACAGTTACTCCAACTCAACCCTATACCAATCCAAATACTTCTACAGCAACATACACCGCTTCTAATACTGCTAGTCCGATGGTTGTTAACCGACCACCTACCATCCCTGCATCTACCAATACAGGAGTCAGCAATCCATATTTACAAGGTACGTATTATAAAGTCCAGTTAATTGCGGTGAATTATCACAATGAAAATCATCCTCGATATAGGCATGTCAAAAACATTGCTCGTATGGAAACAGAATCTGTTCCTGAAAAGAAAGTAACTCGGGTACTCTTAGCCAATTTCCCTTCCAAGCAGGAGGCACAGGCTATGCTGGAACAAGCGCAACAATATGGCTTCGCAGATG
Source organism: uncultured Saprospiraceae bacterium (assembly GCA_937921525.1). Classification (GTDB taxonomy): domain Bacteria; phylum Bacteroidota; class Bacteroidia; order Chitinophagales; family Saprospiraceae; genus JAFMDF01. The sequence goes on along the minus strand of CAKZUM010000222.1, from coordinate 548 downwards.
CCTTTTTAGTTAAGTATAGAGATGGGCAGCGTATTGGTGCTATCTGGAAGTAATAATTAAAGCTGTTTAAATATAAAAATCCTATCTTAGCCGTAATCTTAATTGGTTCAGGTATAAAAAATTAGAGAGCAATTGATCCGATCACTTGCAGTGGTCGGATCACTTGCAGTGGAATGTCGTCAACTTAAGGAACTAGATGTCTAAATACGCATAATTCAACGCAGATTTAAATGATTTTATAGGTCACCTGTATTAGATGTGTTCCCTAGGTCGAGAGCGTGACATACCTGTATGGTGGCTTTCAACTGTCAACATCCTTCACGACCTACAAGAATCCATATAGCTACGGAGTAGCTCCGTATTGGAGTAGTATGTACATGGTAATAAAAAAAGTCAACGCCTAGATACACGACCTACAAAAATCCAAAAAAATCCGTGTAGCTACGAAGTAGCTCAGCGTTGAATTATGTCTTATAAGCTGCCTAGTTTTTCTTAATTTGACGACATTCCACTTGCAGTGGTCCGATGAATACAATTGAATGCCACAA
>CAKZUM010000221.1 GCA_937921525.1 uncultured Saprospiraceae bacterium | reverse complement strand
AACAGAGTTATTGATTAGGCGTTTGGCAAAAATATATACACCGATTGTAGTTTATTTGGCAATTGCCATTTGTATCATTCCTTACTTTGTCGTGTCGGATTATCAGTTTTCAGATTGGTTATATCGAGCATTGATTTTCTTGGTTATTTCCTGTCCTTGTGCATTGGTGATTTCTATTCCATTGGGCTATTTCGGTGGCTTAGGTGCAGCCTCTAAAAATGGTTTATTATTCAAAGGTGCTACCTATCTCGACCAAATAACCAAAGTAAATACTTTGGTCATGGACAAAACAGGAACGGTGACGAAAGGCGTTTTTAAAATCAAAGATATTGTATTGACAAGTGTTATTAGTGAAAGCGAATTTATGAAACTGCTGATGGCAATAGAAGCCAAATCCACCCATCCAATTGCCAAAGCTATTTTGGAATATTCCAAAAATAGAGCCCTACCCGAAGCTACCGAAATTCAAGAAATTGCAGGCAAAGGGTTGAAAGGAAAAGTAGAAGGGAAAAACCTATTAGTTGGGAATAAAAAACTCATGCAACAATTCAATATCAGCGTTCCGACAAAAACCGATGACATTGTAGAAAGTATTGTGATGGTCGGTATTGATGGACAATTTGCAGGCTATGTGACGATTGCGGATGAACTAAAAGAGGATGCCAAACAAAGTATTCAACAAATCCGAAATGTAGGAATTAAAGATATTATCATGCTATCTGGGGATAAAGATTCTATTACCCAAAAGGTCGCACAAGAGTTGGGCATTAAAATTGCCAAAGGTGGACTTTTGCCCGAAGATAAATTGAATGAAGTTGAAACCATCAAGCAAGATGCTACAAAAGTAGTCGCTTTCGTAGGTGATGGTATCAACGATGCACCCGTATTGGCAGCAAGTGATGTAGGCATAGCAATGGGGGCTATGGGAAGTGATGTGGCTATCGAAACGGCAGATGTAATTATTCAAACGGACCAACCTTCTAAAATTGTAACAGGCATCAAAATTGGGAAATCTACTCAACGGATTATTTGGCAAAATATCGCTTTGGCTTTTGGCGTAAAAATTATCGTTCTGATTCTTGGAGCAGGTGGTTTGGCTACGATGTGGGAAGCGGTTTTTGCTGATGTGGGCGTGGCTTTGTTGGCTATTTTGAATGCGGTGCGGTTGCAGCGGATGGAGTGGAATTAAGCGAAGCTTGAGATAGTTTTTATAAGGTAATGCGAATATTGGCCCAGCCGTTATTGCTCCCGAAGATTCAAATTTAGTAGTAGTGGGAAATGCCTTATTGTTATTGGCTTATCAAGCCTATTAAAAGTCATCGCCTATTCTTTCATCGTTCCTTACAACTTCCCGTTCATGATTTATTTAAAAAAACATTATGGATAGTTTAACACAAGCAGCTTTAGGGGCGGCAATTGGTGAAGCTGTTTTAGGCGAAAAAATTGGAAACAAAGGAGCTGTTCTAGGTGCAATAATTGCAACTATTCCTGACCTCGATGTTGCCTTATATTTAGTCTATAACAAATTTGAAATGCTAAGTATTCATCGAGGATATAGTCATTCCATTTTATTCAGTATAATTGGCGCATTTTTAATCACTTATATTTTACAACAAACCAAATGGGCTAATGGCCTAAGTTATCAAAGGCTTTGGATATTTACTTGGTTAGCTTTGTTTACGCACATGCTATTAGATACTTTTACGGCTTATGGCACTCAATTATTGCTACCATTTTCTGATGCTCGAATTGGTTTTGATAGTATCAATGTTGTTGACCCTGTTTATACCCTTCCTCTATTAATTGGATTACTTAGTAGTTTGTTTGTTTTTAAAGACAAACCTTCCAAAGCTGTATATAACTACATTGGAATTGCAGTAAGCACCCTTTATTTACTAGCGACATTAGGTGTTAAAAACCATGTGAAGGAGCATTTCAGAACAGCGTTAGCTCAAAAAAATATCGCCTACGATTCCTTGCTTACGATGCCTGTTGGCATCGCTAATATTAATTGGTATGGCGTAGCAAAAACTAAGGATGGGCTATATATGCACAAATATTCTATCCTGCATGATGCCGAATTTCCTTTTGAATATTTTCCAATAAATGACCATCTTTTGGAAGGAGTAAATTTAGAAGTAGTCCATAAAATGAAATGGTTTGCTAAAGGATTTTATACCGTAGCAAAAGATAAGGAGAATATTCGGTTTTACAATTTACAAGTGGATATGCGAGGTATCATCAATAATGGGGATTTAAAAGCTCCAACGGCAGGCTATTTTGAAATAACTCCAGCGTTAGATGGTGGGTTTGAGTTCTCTTCGGGATCCCATGTTGTGAAATGAATTGTAACATTTACAAGTCAAATCGATTTAAAAATTGATGGCGGCCTATTTGCCTTCTTAAAAACGAACTCGTATTAATCCCCGTAAAAGACTACATTAGTATCCCTTTTCTCTTATGAAAATATGGCACTAAAAAACCGACCGCAGCACTAACAAGATAACTTGTAATAACACTCGTAGGGTAGTGTTTACCAGCCACTATTCTAAAATAACCAGTAGCAGCGGGAATGGTAGCAGACAAAGTCTTATTCTTTCGTCGGTACTTAAAAATTTAAGATAACTCTTAATATCGAATTTTAGGTTCTCCTACTTTTGATCTATTATTAATCCAAAGATTATAATCAACAGAATTAACAATACCATTTCCATCCCCATCAATTGGTATATACTGATTTAGTACGGCACTCTGTATTTTCCATTTATTAAAATCAGTATTATTAATTAAGCCATTGGCATCATAATCTCCAGCATACAAAACAAATTTATTCGATACTAATTTTTGCTGTTGATTTCCTAAAGCCTTGTCACTAGAAGTGGTGAAGTCATATATTTCACCAACTGTATATGGCGTAGCGGAAATAACGGCTAAATGGGATCGGTGATGAATAGAAATAAAATTACCAGTTATATTTTCCATTAAAATACCTGGTGTACCATCTAAACCTAATAACGCTCCCTCTTCATTGATAAATCCTGCTGCTTGGCTCAAAACAGTACCACTAGCATCTCTGCTCATTACTAGGATCCAATCAATTATCCCCGTAGGTATTGTAGAAACTTGTTCTCCTCCATTGTAATTCCAAGGAGTTGTATTATAGGGTTGAGTTAAGGGTATTAAGCCTAATTCATTGAGCTTCGACTTTAATAGTCCAGTTTGGGGATTCAAATATCCTTCTAATAGCACCTTTCCAAAAACAACACTTTCATCACCCACGCAATCACAGTTTGAATTATAGGCATCGTTTACCGTAAATGGATCACCATCATCACAGGGATAACCTTCTACGCATTGCCCTGTCGAATAAGTGATACATAACTCTGGTGCTAGAAGCGGATCACCTTCAAAAGATTCTGCTACTCTTTCTCCAGTACCAGAAATAATAAATGCAATAGAATTACCTTGCGCATACCCTGCTTGATTGACTACTTCCTGAACAAGAGCAGCGATGTTTGGACTTTGTTGAGCTGCTGCTGATTCTCCAATCGTATTCCAAGCAGGAGGTGACCAAGATACAGCTGCATTGGTAGTTGGTCGAGAAGAAATAGTGCTTACTATATTAAAGAAAGAGATAGCATTATCAGATGCTTCCGCTTTTATTATTAAATCTGTCGGAATGACTGTTACTTCATCTGTTGTAAATTGTAAGGTCGCATTTGTGATCGTAGCTCCTTGAGGAATTTCGATATTATTAAAACGAAGGCCAATTAATTGATCTTCGTTTTCAAACACCATTTCTAAATCAGAACTATTAGCATCGACCGTACCTAGGGATAGATATTCTTCCATATCATCCAATCCATGGCTAATTCGATTACAGATCGTGGCGCTTACAATAATTCCAGAACAACCACATTCATTATAAGTATCAAACTCCGTTAGTGGATTGCCGTCATCACATAGTTGTCCTAGTAAATTAATATCGAAATCGATACCACTACAATTACAATTGGCATCATAAACATCGTCAAATGTACAGTCATTACCATCATTACAAGCCACACCTGGCACACAAATATTAGCGTATCCTGGCGAACCAATTGGGGAATTCCCATTCATGATAGCAGAAGATTCCCAAGAAGTTGGTATCGTATTATCTAAAGAAGGATCTAATAAAGAGAGCGTTGGACCATCCCCATCAGGAGCTGTTGGCCATGGGGCTTTGTCATTGAATCTAGCATAATCAGATAGACAATCATTCCCATCAAAAAGAGAAATACGTTCTCCTTTGCCACTCAGAGAGAATCCAAAGTCTCCAATATAGAGCGCACCATCTAATGATGGAAAGATAGCACTAAAACTTACTTTATTTTCTACTAATACTAAATAGCCATTAGCTGGGATAATGATTCCTGCGGGAATACGAAAACCACTTTCTTCATCGTATAAATACCAATTAGAAAGGTCTACATCACTAGCATTAGGATTATACAATTCGACCCAATCACCCGGGTCTGCAACAAAATTATTAGAGTTGTAATTAATTTCATTTATTACAATAGGAAGGCCTGGCATATCACAGAAAAGACTATTCATCTTAGCAGGAGTGCCACAAACGCTCTCTGAACGGAACCAATTCTTTAGATCATTATTATCTAGCGCGGGATTCAATAACTCTAGTGTTTTCGCATATTCGAGGGGATTCTCATCCCAAATATTACTAGCATTAAAAGTCAAAGAATCAATAATGACATCATACCAACCTCTTAATTCAATACGTTCTCCAGATGATAGTAAGCCACCTTTATATTGACCAAATGGGGAAGAGCCATAATTTTGAACATAGGAAAGAGAATCTTCTGCAAGTACAATTGCTTGGCCTACTGCTAAAGTGGTCCCTAAAGGGAAGGTATAATCAATCCCATCGGTGAATGTGTAACTACTAATATCAACGGGTTGATCTTCGCCATTTATAATTTCAATAAATTCACTACAACCCGTCAAAGTGGTGTAACTAATTTCGTTAATAACAATAGCTGGCTGAACTGGATTATTAGCGGGTGTAGCTTTCAAGCTCACAGGATCTGACCAATGACTCCAACGTCCTGTTTGATCTTTATATCGCGCCCTAACTTTGTAGGTTCTTTCTGCTTCTAATAAAGCCTGATGAGGAATAGTATAAGTAGCCGAAAAAGTGGAAATCTCTCCACTAGCCCATTTTTCTTGGACTTCATACTTGGGTTTACATTTTACCGCATAGAAGGAATTAGCAGGATCACTCCATTCTCCTATTCGCCACTCCATCGCGGCAAAAGCATTTGTACCAGCGTAAGCAGAACCAGTAAAAGTTAACTCATTAATAGCAGTACTTCCTGTTAGAGAGATGATTGGTTTATTAGGAATTAATACATCTTTTATTCCATCATTAGTATCTGAAGTTAGAATTAAAGCAGCTCTATCTTTTAGCCACTCCTTATACCAATTGACATGTGCATCAATGGTCCCTAAATCATAAGGTGTATCCCAGCGATCTTTATCGATGGTCGTCCAATCATGAGCTGCTTCTGGCTGATATATTTTTCTAGATTCCATATCGACCAAAAAATCTCGTTGTTCTGGATTTAATATTAAATCATAGATTGAACGAAGCATCCCTTGGTATTCAATTTTATCTGTATCAGGTATTACATCCGCGTTTGTATTTAGAATATTCCTAACAGCTGTATCTCTCTCAAAAGTCGTGAAGTCATCATTTGGTGAACCAAATGCATTATCTAAATCAGACCAAACATCTAGTTGTTTTCCATCTGCAGCTGGTAAATAAGTTTCATCAAGCCTTGTATTTGGTGGCACCTCTCCATTTCCTCCTGGGAAATAGGTTTTATTACTATGTTTACCATAATAATTATTGGCATTCTGTCCATAAATAGTATTCGCTGCTCTATTACCAAACCACATATTTCTTATTAAACTTTCTACATTTAAGGTGGTATCATTTTTTCCATCGTAATCTATCACCAAAGGTTTAGTTACCCAAATATCTCCATCCGGTAAATTGTGTTCGTCAAGCATAGCTCCTCCAAAATCTTCTAATACAAGATAAAGTCCCCAGAAATCGCCCTCTTTACCCTCCTCTATAGTATCATCAATAATCCGTAACTGGTTATAATCTGCAGCTCGTTCCAATCCTCCAGTTAAGTTTAATAATTTATTACATAAAGATTCCGCTAGACCATGAACGGCAGGATCTCCAACCCAAGTTCCTGAGAGTACTAATTTGCTTCTAGATTCTTTATAAGATTTTCCACAATCATCTCCAGGTGTAAGAGGCCTTGCTTTATTTAGATCAAACTTTAAATTCCTTTTTGGTCTTTTATGTCTTGATCGCCGTCCTCGAGATCGAAATCTAATATGGTCATATACTTTTCCATTATAGACTAAGGTCCCTTCTCCTAAATATTCTTGCCCTAAATAGGCTAAAATATTTATATTGGTATGACTGTTAGTCGTAATTAAGGTAATTTCTGGTAAGCTCGGAAGATTACTAAATGAAAATCCGTTATAGTCTGTAGGTTTGTTATATACAAAATAGGCGTAATTACTCTCTGGATGATCTTGATCTGGAAAAGTTCGATCATACCCATCTGCTGTTGTCACTTTAATTCTGTATCTGATCAAGCGCCGATGAATTTGTTCAGCGGAAGGAATATCAGCTGTATGTATCCCATTTCCAGCCGTAGAATCTGCTCCAATTCCATCGTCTTTCATAGGTATTGATATCCAGCTTGACTGATAACGAGTATCCGACTTACCAATATAATCTCCTGCGTCTACCGCTTGATATTCCAGATTAACTTGAAGCCCATTAACAGTAGCTAAATTATTGAAATCAGCTTCTATTCGGACGAATTCTCCAGAGAGTGGTTGGTCGGGTGATTTTGAAACCTTCTTGATAATAGGAATCGCAGTTGGATTGGAAATATAAACATTGGTATTTTTTGCATTAGGCGTAACTGCTGCTGATCTCCAACTACCAGGATGTTTAGAAGGGAGTAATGGATTTATTTTCTGGATAGAAATAGGTTGATTCGTTAGGGTGTTTCTTACATCTGGCCATTCTTTCCAACCATCGTATTTTACTTCATCTTCTATTTGTAAAAAAAGATTTCTTAGTATTATTTTATCGGATTCATTATTTAGACCACCAATAAATGGCCCTAAAGCACCTGAAAAATTGAGTACTGTTTGTGCAGTATCTATATCAGCTGCTACTACTAGATATTCTCCTGGAGGGATTTTTGTTCCAGTAGGGAATTGGTAATTAATGCCCCCTTCTAATTGCCAAGAACTCAAACTGGTCGAATCCGTGCCTGCATTATACAATTCTACGAAAGTAATATCTGCTTCTGTATCAAGGGAACGATAATTAATTTCATTGATCACTATATTGCTCAATATGTTCTGAGCAATTATCTTCTGAAATGGAAAAAAATATAACAAAAGTAGGACATTAAAAAAAATCAACTTCTGTAAGGTCATATCAAATTATTAGTATGTTTTTGTGTTGTTTATTTTTGGTTTTTGTTATTTTTTACTCCGTAGTTTTTCTTGACAAAGTTTCTTTTATAATAGAGAAGACTGAATTTTATAGCCTGTAAATAATTTGGGGTAGGAAGTTAATTCAAACGGCCTTACAATAACTGAAATGAAAGAGGTTGGAGGGCAACTTACTTTTTATTGTAAACTAAACATTACCGCATCAGGTATTCGGATGGCCTTTCTTTGTCGATTTAATTTTCCTTTGATCGCTTCCTTATTTTAGGTAGGAATCATTAATCTAGTATAAGCCAAAAACAATGCCAATAAGTTTTTTAATTTATTGATTTACAGATACTTATGTGTGTTGAGATATGATTACCACTTGATGTGAGCTATCAATAGTTGAGTGTGTTAGCCGAATTGAAAGAGAGAGGAATGAAAGGATAGTTCTTGCTAGTTTAAATAAAAAACTAGGCCGTATTCTTTGTAAATACTGCACCTAACTTGATAAGCTTCATTCAATAAAGTTGAATGCTTCTTAGCTGCCAATTGATATACACTCTATTATAAATCTAAAATTGAATTAACTAAAAAAATATTTAAAATATTAAAATGTATTATGATTTCAAGAACCTGAGCCTAAATGAATGGCTATCTAAGTTAAGGTACGATAGTTATGGATAGAAAGGTTGCCTTCCTAAAAACGAACCCGTAATAATCCTCCATTCAATCCACCATAGAAGGCTACATTAGTATCTTTTTTCTTCTTATGAAAATGTGGCACTAAAACACCAACTGCAGCACCAACAAGATAACCTGTAATCACATCTGTAGGATAGTGTTTACCAGCCGCCACTCTAAAATAACCCGTAGCAGCGGGAATGGTCGCAGCCAAAGCCCAAATCATCGGTTTCCATTTGGAGTCAGGATGATAGTCTGAAAATACTTTCGCTACAAAGAAGGTATTAGCTCAAGCCACCATTAACAAATAACACCTCTCCATAAAGAGCAGTAATTGTCCCCAAATCTGTTCGAGTTTTTTCGTTTGCTAAAAAGAGTAGGGGGAATAAATGAGAACTACCCCAAAGTAAGTCACTTGCACTTTCTGCATTGGCAGAATATTTTCTCGTTGCAATTCGATCAAAAGAATTAATAGCTGTAGCATCTAGAATTGCTACTTCTTCAGAAGTTAATAGTGGTATCTTATCTCTAAAATAAAATCCAAGTCCATTCGTAATTGCAGCAGTTCCTATATAAGCACTTTCTTTTTTCCAATTTAACTGATAAGGGGATTGAGCCGATAAGGTAATAGTCATACACATTGCAACAAGGAAAATGACTATTAATTGAAGGCTCTTGGAATAATACATAGTTTACTTTTCAGATTTGATATGGAGGTTTTGAAGAAATAGCCACAAAAGAATAAGTTCAAATGACCGACTTATTCTTCTGTGGCTATTGGACTTGTTGCCTTGTTATAAACAACTATCTGAAAATATCTTTTTTCGCTATTTTCTTAAAAAAATAACAAGTCTAGTATCAAAGGTAGCAACTGATTTAGGAGGAATTTAGGAGATTTTGTTTTTCCTCTAGAATAATCTAAAAATTCCAGCTTAATCCCAATTCTGCCTTTAGTCCTGCCCCTGAAATAGTGCGAATAGCATCGGTTGGCTTTTGTTGAATTACATTGCTATACCGAATGCCTGCCATAATACCGACACCTGCTAGGATTTTTTGATTATACCCAATCATAGTAGTAAAACTAGGAGCTTTACCAGCAAAGGTATATCCCGCTCCCGCTTGAACGAAGAATGGTAGTTTCTCGGAAAGTTTGTAAGTAACTGTTCCTACCAAGTTTTGTCCTATTTCGTCTTCGTCGCAATCCTCATCGTGGTCCTCCTCCAAATCATCATCGTCATCGTCTAGCTCGTATAAATCATCATCATCGTCGTCGTCTAAGTCATCATCTTCACAAAAAGAGAAAAACTGATTTTCAGCATTATAGTAGCCCGCTTTAGAACTAGCTAAATTTCCCATTGTACTGATACCAAAGGAAAGTCTTGGGTTCATTTTATAGGAAACCGTTAACTGCCCTAAAGAAACTTGCGATAACTTGTTTAAAGAGAGGTTCTTTAATTCTTCTGTAGAAAAAGAAGAAGTACCAGCGGTAGCCGTTATACTCAATTTAGTTAGTTGGCTACTAAATTTACCTGATTGCTTGGCTGATATGGAGGTCTCTTGGGCTGTTAAGCCTATTGTACATAGACTTATAAATAGTAATAGTAAAATTCTCATACGATTTTTTATTTAAAAATTAGATTTATTGTTAAATGTTTCACTCTTATAAAGCCAGTACGATTTTAGTAATTAAAAACGCTGCGTGGTGGCAAATTTTAACATTTTTTTTTAAATATTAAAAATATTTGATGATTATGACCCCTTCTACCCATTCAATTTCAACTTATTGAAAACGCTTTTGGGCAATTGCTCTAAAATTGCTTTATTTTAACGTATAGTTATCGTTTTGAATAGGTTAATTCTATAATATGGTTTGATAGACTATCATCTATTTTTCGTTCCGTAATCTAAGTAATTGCTTTTTGTGAGCCAAAGCTGCATTATACCCAATTTTGAAAATGTCTTTGGCATGGCTTATATCTAATAAGGAGTGATATTTTAGTTTTTCAGGAATAATCATTACATCACAATGTTGAAATTTTGGGATTGAAGAGTGAGCTAAGCTTATATGAAATGCTCGTTCCATAACGGAATAGGTACGTTTAAAGTCTGTCTTTTTTTTCATTTCTAAAGGGTTGACATAAATACCAATCACTCTATTGCAAAATGGTTGTAAGGGTTTTATTGGAAAATTATTTGTAATCCCCCCATCGGCATATAATACATTGTCTATTTCAACAGGAGCAAACATCAAAGGAAGCGCAGCAGATGCCATTACATTTGATACTAGACTTCCCTTATGAATAATTTCATTTACTCCTGTTTCTAAATTAGTCCGAGCAACAAATAATTTTTTCGGAAGATGCTCAAATCTATCTTCAGGAAAATACGTTTTCAGAGAGGATGCAAACTTTAAGGGTTCCAAAATTCCTGCTTTTCGAAAAGCATAGTTTTTCCAACTAAATATTTTAGTATTTAAGAAAAAATTTAGCATCTCATCCGAAGAATATCCTGCAGCATAAAGCGCTCCGACTATTGCTCCGGCACTTGTACCTGAAATATAAGTAGGAGTGATTTTTAATTCTTCTAGTAATTTAATGACTCCAATATGAGCAATGCCTCGAAAGCCACCACCTGATAAAACAAGTCCTAGATTATTTTTTTTCTCCTTCATGCTCCTTTATTTTGCCTATCCCAACCATTATTTATTTTGTAAATTCTATTTTTAAAAATAAATTATCAATACACTAACAAGTCCCGCTGTTCCACCAAATAAAATAGCTATTCCAAAGTAATACCAAATCAATCCAGCAAATTAGCACGAACTATTTATTTCACAGCAGCGGTATGTTCTACCCGAAGTTTAAACGTATTCTTTTTATTATAATGCTCTTTTGTAAAGGCATTCAAGCGCATATTAATAACTCCCAAAACTGCTTCTTGAACAATATTTTTTGACATTTTAGAAATACCAATTACTCGGTCTTTAAAAGTGATCGGCACTTCTACAGGTTGATACCCCATTTTGGTAGCAGCAAATTTCATTTCAATCTGAAAAGCATAGCCCTTAAATCGAATTTTTTCTAAATCTAACATAGCCAATAGCTGCCTTGTATAGCACACAAAACCAGCAGTAGGGTCTTTGATTGGCATACCTGTTATCAATCGGACATACATGGAAGCGCCATAGGATAAAATATGTCGGTTAATTGCCCAGTTTTCGCATTTCCCTCCTGTGATATATCGAGAGCCAATGCTCATACCTGCCTTGTAACAACAGGCGGATCTTAGCCGCAATAAGTCTTGTGGATTATGAGAAAAATCAGCATCCATTTCGCAGATATAAGGATAGCCTCTTTCTAATGCCCAAGCAAACCCACGAAGATAAGCCGAGCCAAGACCTTGTTTACCTTGACGTTGAATTAAATGCACTTGATTTGGATATTTTTTTTGCATATCCATTACAATAGTTGCCGTTCCATCAGGGGAGTCATCATCTACTACCAAGACATGAAAAGATTCCTGCTTGGTTACTTTCAAATGGAGTACCGTCTGAATGATTGCTGCTATATTTTCTTTCTCATTATAAGTAGGAATAATTACTAAACTATTGGTCATCCTTATTTATTTTTTGATATACTGTTCTAATTGTTGCATTGTCTTAAGTGGACCAGTTGTAACAGCTAAGTTGACTAACCAAGCTGGTAAGTTGCCACCAGGATCTGTTCTGCATTGATAGTTTATACTTAGTTTATTTTTGCTTAATTCTTCAATGGTCCAAAAAGAATCATACTTGTTAATTCGAACTAAACCTTTTTCTTCTGGCAATATTTCCTCCATAGCAGTAGAAAAATAATATACTGTATTCTGTGATTTTTCTATCCATTTAGTTGAATGAATCACCAAATCTCGATTGGCTAATGGAAAAGGTAAATCAGATTCAATATAATAATAGAATTCCTGTTTGTTCAAAGTTTTAACTTTTTTGGATTTAGTACATTTATACACCCATGTCGTATAACTAGAAGCATCGTCTAATGCCGCTGTTAACTTTTCAAGAGGGGCATAAAATATTGTCTCTATTTTTATTTCCTTAAAAGTAGAATTTTCTGGTGTTCTAGTATAAACCTTAATTTTCTTTTTATCTATAGTCAAATTCCAGTCATCTGTTTTTGTTTGAGCGGTTGAAGAGATACTCCAAATAATTAAAAGAATAGAAGTGAACGATAAGGAAGATGGCAAAAAAGAGAAAGATATTTTCCTGTTGCGCTCAAAAATGTTATTTGTCATAAACTAATAAAGATTGATTATTTAAAAAATCAGAAAGCGAATCTAATTGGTCTGTATTAATATAATCTACACCAAGCTGCAATAATTGAGACCATATATTTTTATGTTCTGGTGTATTCCATAATCTTAATTTTTTTCCTTCTAAGTGTGTTAGTTTTATCATCATTTCTAAAATTTCCAGATCTCTTTTAGGTATTTTTTGATGACCAGCCACATGGCCAAATAATCGTTTCCAATCGTCACTTACTATAGGGGTAAGATCATTCGTAAACTGTATACCCGTATCACTTATTCTACCATCTAAAAATACCCACCGTTTCTTTTGTTGACTAACAAGATCAACTGGGCGATTACCAGATATAATTATAGTAATCGCACCAAGTTGAAGTTCACCGCCTTCTGTAAGGGTCAGCATCTTTTGGAAAGGTTCCAGCTCTTTTAATAGCAAATTATAAGTAGGTATTGCTTTTGTTTTTAAGTCAATTATTAACAAAATGGGCTTGTTATAATTTGGATATATTTGTCCGTTCTGTTTTTTATAAAGTTTCCAAAGTGGTTTTAAATACTGCTTAGTCAAGCGCATTTTGCGTTTACGCATCTTCGGATTTCTATGGGCAATCACTAAATCATTTTTAACCTTATGGACATCCACTTCAATTGCTGTAAACCCCTTAGAGAGGGCATCCCATAGTGGCCGTTTATGCCAATAGTCATTATGAGCATAAGCATTAGATAATGGATTTATAGTGTCCAGATTAACTGTTTGGGCAGTTAAGAAGCTTGTCAATAACAGTAGAAAAAAACAGCATCCTTTTATTTTTCTTTTCATCTGTACATTTATTTTAAGGCCCTAATTTTTGGCTGTCAAACTGGAAGACTTTAATACTATAGGGCTATTTTTGTCCGAGTACTTAATAGGCTCTAAATTCATAAATAGCATCCGAACATCTATATCCAGTAGGGCAATTAAGTGTTGTGAAATCATGAGGAGCAGCTAATAAAGAAACGGTATCTAAGCTGCTACCTTTGGTTTTAAGTGTTACCCCTTCATAAAAATAGTGGATACCTTTCTTTGTCTTTTTTGTCATTGTATTACTATTCAATAATTCAAGCCGGGGTTCTTGACTGGCTAAACCGTGAATTTCCCATACATCGAGGGAGCTACCTCGCTCCCATGTTTTACCATGTGTCCCTAGTAGTACAACCCTGCCATCTATCAAACTACCCAACCATAAGGAATTGTAAGCCCCCCAGGCTGGTTTGTCTTTATCAGGAATGATTGATAGCACTTCTGTTCTATAAGAAAGTTCTTGAAAGTCAGTCGTTTTGTTTTCTCCCGTAGCTTGCCATATCGTTAAATCTTCTGCATCCCACCCAACACCGATTAAATAGGTATTTCCCTTAATATTGGCGTAGGCTAATGCGCCAATATGTCGTTTTGGAACATGAATACTTGCTGCTGGATTAGGCGATAATCGTTTATTAGCAATGGTATAGAATTCGATAAAAGAGTCCTGATTTCTAGTAGATGCAAAAGCCACAGGAAATACGCCGTTTTGTATTTGAATGGCAGATGGATGATTGGATAAAACACCAACTGTACTCTTTTGTACATCCAATGGGAGCAATTGTTCTTCCTCATATAAAAATAAATAAGCCCCTGATTCTTGCTCACATCTATCTTGGCAAGTAATGACTATCTGCTTACTTTCTGCAGCCCATCCAATGCCTTGTACATGACAATCACAAGGCAAATCTTTTATAGAAACAGCAATCCCATTCTTGTTTTCTTCTAAATGAAAATGATGACTCTGGATGAAATTATTTAAGTCTTGTTTCCCATCATTAAATACAGAATTAAGCATCTCGTTAGGGGCTTGGCAGGCTTGTAATAAGATGCTCAAGAGTAGAAATACCGAAATTATATTTCTATTTTTCATAGATTATACTGGTTATCGTTTTGGTGACTATAAGCTTACTAAAATTCAAACTGTAGCATAAAACGAATACCCAATCCTTTAGAGCCAAATAAGGCGGGTACATTGGGCGCGTCTAGATAATTAAGTCGCTTTACTAAATCAAGTCTTCCAAATTTTAAAATGTTCAATACCCCTACACTCGCTTCCATATAAGGTTTGCTACGTAGCGTCGTGGTTTCTACTTGCCCATTACTATTTTGGATAAACTGAACTAATTGTTTATTGATAGTCGGATTATTTTGGTCACTCAATCGACCCCACACGCCTTTGAACGTGATGACTTCTCGTAATTTTAACCGCTTTAATAAAGGAATTTTATTAAAGATAAAACCATTGAAAAAATGCTCTATATTCCAACTTAAATAACTATCACTTGCGAATTCTAAATAGTTCATTAAGTTATAGGAGCGATGTTTATAAGAAAAAGTTTGATTGCCTCTTGGAATAAAAAGCAAATAATAAGGTGTTCCATTAGACCATACTTTCCCTCCTTCTAGTACGATATTGGTCATACCAATAAAGGGTAGGTAAAATCGTTTGAAGGCATCTACATACAATTTATGGTATTGATATTCGCCACCTAATAGTCCTTTTGCGCCAAAACTATACTCTGCATTGAAAATGGGGGAGCGATTATAAATAGGACTTCTATAATTATGCCCTTGAATAAACTGTTGATTGGGTGCCCAACGAAGTCCTGCTTTAAATTCACTCAGTCTAATGTTCTTAAGTGCTACCAGACTTTCTGGATTTTCTGCTGGAAAAGTATTAAAACTTAGACTGCCGAGCGGTGTTTGTCGTTGGTTTTTAAATCCAAAATTAAAGGCTATATCCTGATTGGTTTCATATAGATATTCCGCTAAGTAAGTATCTAAAAAGAGCATCTTGGAAGCGTCCCCACGTTTAAAAGATAATAGAAAATTGTCCTCCACCACAAAATCTAGTTTTTGTCCTACAAAATTAGTTTCATGCTGATAGGAAAATCGGACGTGGTGTTTAGGATATTTATTAAAATCCCCATTTAAGGAGTATAGTAAAGAACCAGCGTATTTCCATTTTTGGTCTCTAAATCCATAAGCCGCATAGCCTTCTAATTGTAATTTTGGATTAAATCGAGCAGTAGTCGTTCCTCCAAAGCGTAGCCGAAAGCCTTCCACATCATTAAAACTATAAAATGCCCCTACTGGCCCCATATCTACTTGGTTAAAACTCCAATAACCAGTAAGTAGGGTAGATAGGATATTCATTGTTCGCTTAAAGACAGGAACATGTTGTAAGGAATCTGCCATTTCATAAATACCTGCCTCTCCTTTTGAAAGCGGTTCTTGTCGCATATCCGTCCAGTAGGAATCCGTTTTTTTGAAGGCATCATCCGCATCAATTATATCAACTGTACCTCTATAAACAGCAGGATCTCGTTCCTTATTGAAAAGGTGATTGTTGTACATCACGGTCCGTTTCCCAAATAAGCCATTCGCTTTTTTCGATAAGGCAAAATCTATAATAATTTCATCTCTAGTCAAAATCCAAAAGGAATCCTGTGGTTCAAATTCTTGTATTAGTAATAAGTCATTGACCCAGTTAATATTGGCATCTTTCGTCACTCCAAATTCTGCTTTCACTACCGCATGGCTGTCATCATTGAGAATATATAAGCTACCTTTAAATCCAATATCCTGTTTATTGACAGGCATAAATGCCAGATCAATCACTTCCATTCCTTTGTATTGAATCGTATCAATGATATAATATCGGTAAAAAGCATTCCCTGCAAAATCACTTAAAGGACTAATAAAATTCTTGGACATCATAAAAATATTATCTTCATAGATGTCAATTTTTTGGTATAATCTATCCGTCAATAAAGACATATTATCCGTGTTGATCCATTGGTCAAACTCGGTTACTTTTATCCCATTTCGGTACTCTTTTTCATGTGCTGGATTTTTGCGATAATAGACCTCTGATGCCGTTTCTCGAATATAGACAGGTAAATAGGGCTTACCATTTAATTCGGAGGTGTCCACATAATTAAATAAGAATTGGAAGTTTTTTAATTGCTTTTTCTGTCGAAACTCTTCTGTAATATTATTCAAGGATAATTCCATTTTTTCGTACTTCTCATATTCGTAGAAGTCTTGGCTTTGTATTCGATTGTTGTCTTTATTCGCAATCACTTTTTTCATTAAGGCTACGGCAGGATTTTCTTTTCGGCGGTAACGTTGTTTTTTTGCTTTAACCTCTGCGGTGACAAGTGTAAATCCTTCTTCTTCTAATTGAAAATTGATTTCCTGTTTCTTAACATCTTTTTGGATGGCAAATGTTTTGGATTGATAGCCCACAAAAGAAGCTTGAATAGAATCGGTTCCCCATTTAGAATCTAAGATATAGATACCATCAAAATCGGTAGTAGTACCAACTGATTCGTTGCCAACAAAAACAACCGTTGCAAATGGTAAAGTTTCCCCTGTTTTAGCATCCGTGATGAGTCCATTAATAGTTAGGTGATCTTGCCCTATTGCTAGTTGTGCTAGGAGAAAAAAGCATAGGAATAAGTATCTTGTTTTGTAATATCTCATTTTATAATAATCGTTCATCGTTGGTTTTATCTAGCAGATAAATAATTCTTGACTACTTTTTGCCAGCCAGGATAGGGTTGCTTAATAAACTTAGGAAGTGGTACTTTTTTGTTTGATAATTTCCAGATACGGATGGGTTGCCCCTTAAAAGCAATCCACTCACTTTTCAATTCCTTATCATAATTTTTAAAAAAGTAGTCCATTAAAGGCTGATAGGCACGGTTTCGATGGGCTAAAAAATCACTTTCTACTAAGAAAAATTCGTCTAAGGCTATTCGATTAAAATCCCGATGCGTGTGTAATGGATAGAAGGTTCTTTCTTGTGCGGCAAACCAAACATCAGGCATGCCTACTACAGGTATATCTTCCTGTTGAATGACTGCTGTTATCTTAGCGCTTATTTCCTGAAATTGGTAGCTTCGGTTGGCATTGAAAATACTTCCATAATAAATTCCTAATACAGCAATTGTTGCTGCTAAGAATTGCGGGAGCTTTTTTAATTGTTCATAAGTATAAGAATACATGATTAAAATAGCAGGAAAAATATAAATAATATAATTTCTGTTTTCCCGTCTGGTTAGTAGCGTAGAAACAAGTAAAACAAGTAGGAAAATAGTAACGAAATCATTTTTTTTGTAGAGTTTGTTTTTTATGAATAAAGTTGTAGTGACCACTAATAATCCAAACTCTAACAAGTGATACCTCCAATCAAAATCTGTGAAATAGGTCAGCATATAATTATCCAAAGGAGACACCATATCCGCTTTACTGCTAACCAAGGTAATCATTTCGGGAAGGGAAAAGGTATGCCAGTGCAAGCTTAGATAATAAACAATACCTAATAGACCACCAAGCAAACTGCTACTTATCAATTGACCTAGTTTTTTGGAGTTGTGCATGTATTCTTTTCGTTGATAAAGGAAATAAGCAAGCATGTAAAACAAACCAATCAATCCCATAATATGGGTTTCTATCGCCATGACGAGCAAAAAGGCAGCTATTATATATCGGTTTTTAATAAAAGCTAAAAACATCAAAGACACTAACAAAAAGGTCATCGCATCAGGTCTACCAGTATGGGCGGCGAAAAAAAAAGGGGGAAATATAGGTAATAGCATCGCAACGATACTAGCTGTTTTTTTGGAAACGGGTAATTGCTGTAAAATAAACCACCAGACGATTGCCGCCATAAAAATGAATAAGCTATTCAGTAAGAACACATTCCCTTTTGTCCAGCCAAGTACACTCAAAAAATTGCCACAAATTAGATTGTATAATTTACTAAATATATGTTCTCTGCCTGGTGCGTCGGCTTCCAAAAAAATCAAATCTTCTTCTATCCCAAGTTGCTGATAATTCCATACATTGGAAATCGTCCAACTGTCATCTTCGTAATAGATATTGAAATTTTCGTTGAATAGGGCATAGGTAGTGAGGGTCAAAAAGAGTGGCAATAGCAGCCAAACCTTTCTCTTCAGATAGTTCATTTAAAGGGTTTTTACTGGATGTTGGTTTTGCTATGAAGTTAAACTCGTATAAAGTTTTCTTTTTTTGGGAAGGAGCGGTAGGTCTACCGCTCCTGTAAAACCCTATAAAACCAAATGAAAACAATTTCTTTTATTCTTCGCAAACGACCGTTCCGTCGGCTGAAAGAATAAGCGTTCGTTCTGTATTATTCGTCGTGTTTTCTACTTCTACTTCGTATTGTAAATTTCCATCTGGTAATTCTATTTGTCTAGCATCTGCTTCAAGTAGTAGATTTGGATATGCAGTATTAATAGCATCCGTGACAGCGACAGGTAAATTAGTCGATAATATTTTGGTAGAAGTTTGCAACAAAGTAATGTTTATGTCTAGTGCAAAATAAGCATCCAAAGACAGACCATTCGCATCTTTTAAGGTTGCTACTACTGCAGGTGTTCCATTACAAAGACTGTCTAGTTCTGCTTCTTTAAGCGTATAACCAGGGAAATTAGTGGCTAAATATCCTTCTACAAGTACTTTTATTTCCGCAGGAATTGCTATATCTGTATCTATCCCATCATCTTCATCCGCATCACTATCGGTATCTGTACCATCATCCGCATCACTATCGGTATCGATAGTCTCGTCCGTATCTGAATCGGGAGTACCATTATGGTCATTGCTGTCGGTGAGATCTTGTTCAGAACAAAGTAAGTTGCCATTCAAATCAAAAAGTAGATTCAACTCACTAGCCAGCTCCACATTAATCACTTCTTGTCCTTGGTAGGTCCATTCTTTTTTAGCTTCTTCAATTGTTTCAGCAGAGTAATCCGTAGCAATTAAATCCTTGATTACTTGTGGAATATCAGCAGGCATCAATTCTGTTTCTTGTCCTTGCGCCAACAAATTCCCAGTAGCATCCAAAATTAGTATGGTCTCATTCTTTAGTTCTACTTCGTAAGTAATGACACCATTATCATTATACAATTCTGCGTCATCTATTTTTTCATTCGGTAGATTGTTCTGTAAGTAATTCGTAATAACAGCAGGTAAACTATCTTTGGATATTTCTTGTCCTGTTATAAGGCAGTTTCCTCCAGTATTTGATGGATTAGTACTATTAAAGGTACTAGTACTAGGGGATACATTATTAGTACTGTTTAGTGCTGCATTTTTTGTGCAAGATACTATTGCAGAGAAACTAGCGAATACTAAAAGGGATAACAACAATCGTTGATTCATAAGAACATTTTTTTAGTTAGAAAATTAATAGTTAAAAAAATGTAAATAGTTCTTTTCATTAATCGTAAATTATGCATTAGCTCCTTTGCCCGCTTCTTTTGAGACAAAAGAAGTCTAGGGCAAAGGGGCAACCAATGCCTGTTTTTTTTTAAATAAAATTTTTAATTTTTACCGCTAGGAGATATTTTATAATCACTTTGATGATTTCCTTTTAGCGGATTTTTTTGTAATTCTTCCCAAACTGCAATTCTTTTTGTAATTTTTTCCCAGCTTGTTTGAATTTCTTCTTCTGAAATAATTGGAGCTTCCTCCACTAAAATATATTGCAAGTATTTTTCAAATTCTTGCTCTTCTAGTGTTCTTTTCATGACCATCAGATTAATCAGGCATGGTATATTGATTAAATTGAATAGTAGCCACTTGTTACTAATAGATACGAGAAAGTAGTTATATATCGCTGCGTAGTGCTGAATTATTTTTAAGAATATATTCGCAGCGTATTTCCAGATAAATCAGTTTTATAAATCGTTAATCCTTTTTTACCAACATCATTCAAGCCAGCACCGCTCAAATCAAAACGGGCATCATGATCTGTACAAAACCATTCATTATTTTTGAGTATGATTGCTTTCGTACCTTCATGGCTAGATTGTTGGGTCGCTGCTACATAATTCCCATCTTCATTGCGAGCTACTACCACTCTGTTTTGAATTATATATCCACCATTATTTTTTAATGCTACATTACTTGAATTATCTAAATCAAGTGTAAAATCAACAGCTTCAGTAGGTCTGAAATCTTCTTTAGCACAAGCACCTAAACACGTTGCCGTTAAGGTAAAAGCAGCACCAATGCCTATCTTTGATAAAAAATCTTTTCTATTCATTATTTATTTTTGACTTTCTTTTTTTAAAGAATATGTTTTGTTCCTTCCCAAGCATTTATCTGTTTACTCAATTTTTTCCAAGCTGCCTCTATTTCAGTTTGTTCAACCTTAGTTGATGGTACACTCAATACTTTATGAATCAACCTATCTAGCTGTTGATTACAAATTTCATCTTTCATCGTGGCGATAAACTACCCGTTTAAGTATGGGCATTATCTGCTAGCCACACTTATAAGGTGTACTGGTTGAAAAAAGCAAGATTTTTTTTTGAAATGGCTATTTTAGCTTTAGGTAGAAGGAAAAAATTTAGTTAATTAGCCTTAGTAGAAGAATTATTATAGTATCATTAGATATTGCTCAAAAATAATAACTATACATAGAATGTATAGTTATTATTCCCGAACAAGTTTATTTTTTATCAACAAATTTTTAATTCAAAAAGCCGAGCATCTTGTTTGGATTCTTTTTCATTGGTTAAATAAAGCGTACAATTATCTTGAAAAACAATAGCTTCCATCTGTACATTAACAGGCAAATCAATACGTTGTACAGTTCCATCAAAGAATTTGTCACTAGAAAACTGAGTTAATACCCAGATCGCCTCGTTAGCTAATAATACAACCGTTGCACCATCAGGGCTAATATCTGCTGCAGTAATTCGGCCAATTTTTTCCGATGTATCTGTCTTCAATTCTGCTGATAAAGAAGCAGTATGATTGCCTGCTGTATTGGGCAAACGATATAATTTAGTACTACCTTTAAATGGCTTAGTACGGTCTTTTGTAAATAAATAAAGAAAATTGTCTTTACTAAACATTGCTTCAATATCAAAGTTTCGGACCGTTTTGTCAGGAGGAAAAGCGTTTTGATCTTCTAAATTAAAACTAATACGTTGCCCTGTAATAGTACTGTTATTTTTACTTAAATCTTGTTTTGATAATTTGATAATAGCTAAATCTTTTCGGTCATTATCATTATTTCCAAAATCTCCAACGTACAAATTACCTGCTTCGTCCTGCGTCATATCTTCCCAATCTTCATTGTCTGTATCTTTAATCTTTAGGGTGCTTATCAATTGTCCCTGTTTATCAAAGTTATATATACTCGCTTTATTGCCAGCATCATTATGTGACCAATAAGTATCATTGCTTGCCAGCTCAATACCAGAACTTTCTTTTAGTATAGTAGGTAATGCTGTAATATCAGATAAAGCGTTATTGCTAATTGGTAAAGAGGGGATTACCCTATCGGATTTAGAACAAGCTACTAAACTGATAATAAGGCTTGCTGTTAGAATAGAATATTTTCTCATTTTTTTATTTTTTGTGCTTGGCAAATACATTCCGCTACACACTTCTCTATACGACAGTTTCTTTTACAAACGCTGCGTCTTTTTCATTAAAACTTATAGCTTATTCCACTTTGCAAACCTAAGATGCTGGGAGACTGCAAACCTTCCCCCTTCAATTGATTTCGATAGATGGCTTGTACTTTCCAATTCCAATGTTTGGATACGTTGAAATTAATCCCTCCTTTTAATAACAATAAGCCGTTAACTAATTCATCTGAATCTAGCTCTTCATCAACGACCCACTTAATATCCTGATCAGGTATTTCAAATTCATAGTATACTTCATACGGTAGTAATTGCATGGCGGCATAGCCTATCCCAACTAGTGGTTGCCATCTCTTTTGTGCATTAAAAGTATATTGCATCCCTAAAGAATACTGCAAAGAGGGCTGTATTGTATTGGCTTGTTGAAATTCAAAATCATCTGAAGGCGGTAAAGTAGAAGGAATGCCTACGGTCTCATTAAATTGCTCTGTTTCAAAACTAAGATTTAGAAAAGAGGCAGACGCCCAAAGTTGTAAGGAAGGCGAAAATTCAATGGTTGCTTCTAAACCTGCCGAATAACTAAATTTGGAGGATAATTCTTTCCCTAATGGAAGTAAGGTGCCTGCAACTGCGCCTATACTAAATCCTTTAGGTTGCATTGGATATATACGTTGCGCAATTGTTTTTTTTCGTGGTGTAATAACTAAAGCTGGAATGTCCAGCGCTCTTAATGTATTGGGCACATAGTCAATGACACTTGGAGCAATCGTACTTATGGGAGAAGAAATACTAAAATTAGTTGAAATTTCAGGGGAGGCCGTAATTGCTGTATTAGTTACCTTATTATCGCTATAATTAATTAACTGCTGTTCTTGCAAATAGGCAGAAAATAAAGCAGTAGAAGTAATGGTATTATCTAATAAATTACGCGTATTATTTACAAGACCTCTATTTTTTGATACGACTAGAGGAGTAGAGGTAGTTGTAGAAAAAGAAGCAGGTAGCACTAAATCATTTTTTGAAAAAGTAGCTGTTCTATATCGGATCACTTCTTCTCGTTTAGTTACAGTTTGGAAAACAGTATCTATCTGATACACTATTTTTGTTTGAAAGATAGTATCTGTTCTTTGTTCTAAGGTAGCCATTTTTTTATTGGCTTTTTTCATCTCTAAAATCGAATAAATATTAGATCCTAGTAGCAGTAATAAGAGTAGACCAAGTGCCCCCCAATTAGCAAACCCACTTTTAGGTAGAGATTTTTCTTGGTGGTTTAGGTCTTTTTCTAGTTTCTCCCATAACTTGTTCTCTACGACTGGTTCTTCTCGATTTTCTAAATTTTCCTTGAATTGTTTGTAAAAATCCTCCATGAACATTTTTTTATAAGTAAGATTTATCAAAGTAGTTTATCCTTTAACAAATCTGGTTTTATCTTTTTTTAGCATCAAAGTTCTCAATTTTTCTTTAGCTCTTGCTAAATTGGATCGAGACGTACTTTCCGTAATACCTAATAGTTTAGCGATTTCTTTATGCTTATATTCTTCTAGGACATACAAATTAAACACTATTCGATAAGCCTCTGGAAGTTGTTGTAATATAGGCAACACATCTTCTTCAGGGGAAAGCATCGGTAAAGGTAATTCCTCTATAGCAACTTCCATTTCTGGCCGTAACTCCAATAGCGTAAAAGAAGCCTTGTTCGCTCTGTGGTAATCAATAGCTGCATTAATCATTATCCGTCGTAACCAAACTCGAAATGGAAAAGTGGAATCATATTGGTCAATATGATTGAATATTTTAAGAAATCCAGTATTGATAATTTCCTCTGCTTCTGCCCTGTTTTTAGTATAGCGCAGACAAATACTTAGTGCATATCCAGCGAAATGCTCAAAAAGCCGTCTTTGGCTATTGCGGTTATTCTGTTTACAACCTTGTATAAGAAGCTGAATATTAATGGTATCCCTTTTCATTAAGATAGTTGGTTCTGCTTCATTAGGCTCAAAATTGTCCGATTCTTCGCCTAATGAAGGTCTATAATAGTTTATACGTAGACATTTTGCCAAAACGCTGCGTGGAGTAGTGGAAGTTTATTATTATTTTGAAAAGGTAAAGGTAGTAGGTGATTTTGGAGAGAATTGGGAGGTCTCTATTATCTCAGCAAAGCGTTCTGTGTTCTTTGTTATAACCACTTTTATTCCTAGTGTAGCCTGATTTTAAACATTAAATTGTCGTAAGTGATGATCTAAATGCTTGTAAACACCCATTCCCCATTGCTTAGAGGTAAGGGCTCCAAAAAAAGGGTGAGGATATTTTTCACAATTTTTAGGTCCTTCTGTCATTAATTGATCAATACTTTTTATCAGCAATTCTTTTTCTTTGTAAAAATCTCTTTTATCACTAATTTTTGATGCTTTCGATGTCGGTCTGTTTTTTTTAAATGGTTGCTCGTTGTAATAGGTTGATTTGAAAAACGCTCCGATGGTCTTACCTACTATCAAAAATAATTTTGTAGGTTTTCTTTCTCCTGTTGCAAATCGAAGAGAGGTAGAACAATGTGCTAACATTTGACTTACTTCCATTTTTCCCCATTGTCTTTTTGAAGAGGGTGTAAGATTATTGATACGGTCAATTATTTCATCCATAACTTGTTGCTCAAAAATATTTCTCATGCTAATTCTACTAATAATGAAAATTTTACCTACTGTAATTCATTAAAAAACTTTTCAGGGTATTCTGTAAATATTCCCTCTATTCCCATCTTATTCAATACTTCCATTTCCTTTTTTGACTCTACTGTTTTTACATATTTTCCTTCATACATCCATGCCCATATCGGTATCTGTCTCTTTTTTGCATGGTTAATAACCCTTTTTGAGAGTACATTTATGTTACCATATTTTTTAGGTAACATTAAAATATCAGATTGTATAGGGAATAGTCCATCTAAATATAAGAAACTACTGTAAAGCATTTTTTTCGCCTCTTTTTCTGGTACTCCATATTTCCAATTTGATCTTTCGCTTTTTAGTAGTTTAATTATTTCATCATATTCGCTGCCTATAATAAAGTCACCTCCTTTGAATTCTGTTTCTATCAATTGAATTAAAATAGCTACTACTTTTGGGTGATTAGTATGGATATCTAACAATAATTTTGCTTTTGGAAACTTTTTAAATACCTCTATTAATTCTGGTATCCTGATGGGGGATAACCTGTATGGGTAATTTCCATTATTTTTAAAATTATATCCTGCATTCATTTCTTTTATTTCTTTCAATTTTAGCTCATTTATCCGCTTATCTTGTCCTGTTGTTCTTTTTGTTCCGTAATCATGAAATAACACAAGATGTTCATCAGCAGAAATTTGAACATCCATTTCTATCCTCCAATTTGGATTCACGGTAAGGCAATGTTCAATTCCCTTAATGGTATTTTCAGGATTTTCTCCACGACCACAACTGTAGCATATTATATCCATAGTATTCATTTCAATTGTATTAGGATTTGGTTCAACTTGTCCAAGAATTATAATTCCACAAATTATTATGAACGTTATAATTGATACATGTTTTAATATTTTTTTCATTGGTCTGATAACTAAATAGTGCAAAAAAAAATACCTTCAAAAATTTCATTTTTTGCCTAATGAAAGTATATAATAGTTTATACGTAGATATTTTGTCAAAACGCTGCGTGGAATAGTGAAAGCTTTTTATTACCTTGAAAAGGTAAAGATAGTAGGTGGTTTTGAAGAGAATTGGGAGGTGCAATGATTTGCCAAATTACTATATATATTATTAAAAGTAGTAATAAAAAAAAGCCTTTCCCCGTAGGAAAAGACTTTTTAAAATTTGATATATCGTTTAAAAGAAAAAGGTACTTCCTTTCTCTATCGTTTCTTATTTAAACTAAACCCAAGATTCAAACTACCACTATAACCAGTCAATCCTGTATCTCTCGTGTAGTAAGTCCCTCTTATTTCTAAATACTTTATCATGAAGAACTCGAATGCTACCGCTTTTTTAGCTGACGATCTAGAGCAACTAGTAAAAGCACTATTAATTTAGGTACTATAGATTTTTTAATATTAATAATTCTGGTAATAAAGAAAATAATTGTGGTCTGATCAACTCTCTATAACTTTTATCAGTAGATGCAGCCGGTTATAGAATGCTGTTGCCAGATTCTCTCTACATAATGACTGCACCCACTGATAAAATAATAAATATAAAATTGATACACGTATAATGTACTATGGTAGTCAGTTCTGGACAAAAATATTTTTGACTACTTTTATCCGTAGTATGTCACTATCCCTACTTCATCCCAAAGCTCAAACCCAAACTAACAATAAAAGCATTTAAGCCAGTACTACGCTGATAGTATGCACCTCTAACATCAATAGATTTAAAAGTAAAAACTTTTTTAGTAAAAGGGACTTTGGTACGCCCTACACCATATAAAGGCGCAATTTTTACACCTAAACCAACTTTATGACTACTCAATTCTGATAAATCGAAATCAGAGGTATAGAAAATTTCGTCTGAAGTATGAACGGCAAAAGGTGCGAAATAGTCCGCTTGATTTTGTGTATGGAAACGATAAAAAGGTGAAACAGTTAAACTTGTGCTAATCTTGAAAGGCACTTCTAAACTCATAGAGTGTGCTCTTAATCCCCAATCATCAAAATAGTATCGGTAGTACGTTCTTAGGATAAACGCATCTGTAGGGAAAATATTTAAGCGTAAACCAATTGGTATTTTCAATCTGGAATCGGGTAATCGTTCTATATCAGGTAAAGTTTGATTAGCGAAATAGACTCTATGAAAAGGCGTAGATAATAAACCTTTCATTAGGATGGCCTCACTAGAGATTGAGAACTGCATTCGACGATTGATAACTTGGGAATAGGTTGCTTGAAAGTTATAAGACTGTCTTTCCGTAGTTGGTACACTTACTTCTCCTCGCAGTTCTTGCGGAAAGAAAGGCTCCCAAGTATCAAAAAAGGCTTGGGCATTCAAACTTAATTCGCTGTTACCTTCATTAAATTCTTTGGCAAAAGATAAACCTCCAGAAATGGAAGTGTAGTCGTATTCAGTAGAAAAATTAGCCTTTACCCCGTAGGTTGTTCCTTGTTTGAGTTTTTTTCGAGTGTAGCCAATCGTACCATAAGCACGTAAATCTTTGCTAGAGGCAGAGGAAACTCGACTATTGATATTGTCGGTAGAGGCGGAAGTATAATAATCTGCACCTACTGTTACATTAATGGCATTGATAGAATCTAGCGGTACATTTACGACTAACATAGAGGCATAATCTTGTAATTCTTCTGTTCCGACCCCTCCGGTTACAGCACCATTATTACCTGTTTGGTCGTAATAACTAGTCAAAAAATCAGCAGTTATTTCCTTATCATTACCTTTCATTTCGTATTCGCTGTTTTGACCAAAACTGATAGTGGCCATCAACAAACAAAGTATTCCTATTATACTAAACTTAGTCATGCTTTTTTTTTGAAAAAATTAATTAATTGCACCCACATCCGCCACCAACTTTTCCTCCATTTGCCCCCGCAGCACCTTCTCGATAGGATTCAAAATTAGTCTCAAAAGTTTCACATTTTTTAGCAGCTAATTCCATTTCGGAATCATTCAAATACATTTTTTGGTAGGCTTTGACATCCATACAGGAAGTTGCTAAAACGCAAACCAGCAAAAAGCCAAATCCCTTAATTAAATTTTTCATTAGTAATAATTTAGTTTAAGATTTTCGGTAGTGAGTAATTCGTCAGCATCCGTAACGATTAAACCTTCTACTCCATTAATTTTGTTAATTAAAGCCATGCCCTCGATTACCCCCATTACAAAAACGGAAGTAGCCAAGGCATCGGATAATTCCGCATCGGGGCTAATAATCGTTACGCTCTTGATACCCGTAGTGGGATAACCCGTTCTGGGGTCAATGATATGGGCATATCGTTTGCTATCAAACACCACAAATTTTTCATAATCACCCGATGTAACAATAGCTTGATTCTGTAATTGAATCGAACCGATCATTTTATTTTTGTCTTTTGGGTCTGCAATTTTTATCGCCCAACCTTCAGGTGTATTACTTTCGCCCCAAGCAATTAAATCGCCTCCTGCATTGACTATTCCCCCTTGAATACCTTTTGTTTTTTCCATAATCGCTTTGGCACGATTGGCGGCATAGCCTTTACCCATTGCACCAAAACCAATTTTCATCCCCTTTTCTTTTAGGAAAACGGTTTGTTGGATTCTATCCAACAAGATATTTTGCCAATTGATTTTTGCCTTTGCTTGCGCCACCTTTTCAGGACTAGGCATAGCAGTCATCGAACCATCAAATTTCCAAATCCTATCCATGGAGGCATAAGAAATATCGAAAGCCCCTTTGGTTAAAGTCGATATTTTTTTAGCTCGAAAGATGAGGTCAAATAATTCCTTATCTACTTTTACTGCTTGAATTCCTGCTTGCCGATTAATTTCACTTGTTTGAGAATGGGCATCCCAAGAGGAAATCAAACGTTCGATTCGGGTAATTTCTTCAATCCCTGCATTAATGGCATTCCATGCTATACTTTCATTATCGGCAACGGCAGTTACTTCAAACCGACTGCCCATCAGCAGTAGTACTTTTGTTTGCTCTATTTTGTTTTGTGCAAAGACCTGTCCCAGCGTAAACCCAAAAGCAATGATGAAAATAAAAAGACGCATAAGGTACTATTTAGCAGTTAAGGCAGATTCTAGTTCATGGACAAAATCTAAAGCGGTCTGACCTTTAAAGGCAGGACTACCTAAGACTTTTTCTTGGCGGTCTAATAACACGATTTTAGGAAAAGCTCCTGATTTATTAAATCGTTCTGCTAATGCCTCGTTGTGCGCCGTTTGTTCTTTTGATAATTTATTTTTTCGTCTAGCAGGAAAATCCAAGTATAAGATACTTAACTTATCCTCTAGTCTATCCACGAAGTCATTGGATTGTAAGACATCTTTTTTAAATTGAATACAAGGCTTACACCAATCCGAACCAGCAAAGACCATTAATATGTCTTGGTTATTTTCGGCAGCATGTTTTTTTGCTTTTTCAATATCTGTGAAGGTCTTTACTTCTTCTTGGGCTTGTACCCCTAGTACTAATAAGAATGAGAAACAAATAAATAAGATAGATTTCATGTTGTTGTTTATGTTTTATAAAAAAATAAAACGGGTATCTCGATAAAAACTGTCACTTAATAATTATAATCTAAAAAGAATATACAGTAACAATGCCGATAAAACACTACACTAATTATTTAGCGCACCTTCAGTTATCCAATTCTCTACTTGGGCAATTTGACAATCTGTCATTTTATCTAAATAAAGCGGCATCGCATCATAACCTCTTTCGTGTTTCATAGAACCCAAAAGTGACCCATCTCTAACGTATTCCAAGATGTGTTCATAGTCTTCCATGCTAACATTTCCTTGTTGGTCATTTGCTTGGTGACAACCATAGCAATACATTTTAAATAAAGGTTGAATATTTTCTTTAAAAGAGTTAGCGGTAGCGTCGCAAGGTACGGAACAATCTGTATTCCCTGCTCCTTGATTTATCCAATCACCGATGATTTTAATTTCAGATGCCAACAAAGGATCTCTTGGTCTTTCTGGCATAATGTCATCATCATCAGGGTCTTCCGTAATACTTTTATAATGCTCACTTCTATTAGCATTTCCGGGTCTTATTTCTTTCATCACCTCCTCATAAGTTTCTACGGAAATTCCATCTTCCTTATCTTTTGAATTATGACAACCACTTTGGGCACAATTAGATACTAAAATAGGATGTACTTGAAATTTAAAGGAAACAAGATTATCGCTACAAGAGCCACTTTCCGAGACCTCTATTAAACTAACCGTATTATCTGTTTCCGTCGAGGAATTTACACATCGGTAAGTTTCGGTATCATCAAATAATAAATAGCCGATTAAGTCCAATCTGACTTCGGTAAAGTTTTGTTGGTCCTTAGTAACAAACTCTTTTGCAGACATAATCGTTCTGCCAGGAAACTCGGCAGCAATAAATGCTCTTATAGTAGCTGGTATTTGATTAGGCATTAAAGAAATTTGGTTTAGTCTATCTGAATCAATAAACACCAATTCAGAATTACAAGGTGTTTCTAATAAATTGAATTGATCAATTTCTTCCGTATTTTCACAGGCGAACACACTAATCAAAGCTAAAAGAAGGGTATATTTTAATAATTTCATTATTTATAATTACATTTTGGCTGGTAAAAAAGGTGCTAAGCGCATGTAAATAGATCAATTTGATTGATACCTATTTTATCTTCTTCAGGTACTGAGTTATTCATCATCGTCATCTCCACTATATCCTTCATCGCCTTCATCGTCCTCATCCTCATCCATATTAAAGTCACCACTAGCACAAATGAAATTCTCAGAGGCGTCAAAAATCAATTGATTATTCTGACCCAAGCTAAGCTGAAGATATTGATTACCAAATTTATTCATTTTGGTAGCCCCTTCGATAGATGCTCCAGAGAAATTAGACGCTACAAAACTACGTAGCGTATTGGGTAAACTTTGGACGTCTATTGATTGTCCTGATTCAACTGTATTTTCTATTAAGACGGTTGCATTCACATCTAAAAAGAATTCTTTTTGATTATCCAATTGTACATCATAAAGCAACATACCATTGTCATTCTGTACGCTAGTCTTAATCACATTAGCCGTAGGATATTGATTGTTGAGCATGTCTGTTATCGCATTGGGTACGAGTAAAGGATCAACCTCAAAACTTTCTAAACAAGGATTATATTCATTAAAGGTAATAGCGGCTAACTCTGCATTAAAAAGCGAAATCGAATCTTGCTTCTTACAAGCAAAGAATATAACGCCTAATATTAAAATTGATATTTTTTTCATTGTACTATTTTTCTTCTATGTTCCAGATATGGATACAGGGAAACGTTGCTTGTTTTAAAAAGCTTAATTATGTTTTTTTAGATTATTTATTTGTTCTTCTAAATTTTGTATTTTTTCAGATAATTTCTCTTCCCGATCAGCTTGTTTTTGAAATAAGGATAGATATTGATTGGTAGCTAGTCCAACAACTGTATTCACTTTTTTAAGACCTTCATCTGAATTAGCTTCCCAAGCTCTGCCAACTATTCGTTGGTAGTCATTTATATGGAGATTGGCAGGGGCAACAGCTTTCCCAACACCTGAGTGATCTGATTGGGCAATGATGTAGTCACCTGTTTGTACCGCACCTATTACCCGTACAGGTACTTGTCCTAGGAATGCTACATAATTACCATGACGACTCCAAGATTTCGATGGCCTATTTGCTGCTACCGCAGGTCGATGAGAGACTACTAATAATTGCTCTGCATTATTGATGTTTTTTGTTATTTTACCAGCTTTGACAGCTACAATACTTCCTTTTTCTATGGATTCCGAATTTGTGATTCTTTCTAACCATTCTGCATAATCGGCATTAGTAGAGGAATAGCTCTCTTGTTTAGGGCTCGAAGAAGCGTTTCTAAGAAGTAGTATATTACTGGCAATTAGTAAAAAAAAAAATATCGTTTTGAGGGTGTTCACAACAGATTTGTTTATTAGACTTGTTAAAGGGTAACAAGTCTATTATTAATTCGAAGACTTATATACCTGCTTAAGCAATGCTTCCGAATTAAAAGAATGTTTCAAAGTATAAGAGGACTAGTGATCGAAGCGTTAAACTAAAAATCGTTTTTTAAATTCGGGAGTTGGTAACCAACAAGTAGTACTTTTTCCAAATAAGCGATAACGATTTTTGCCAATTAGTTCATATACTAAATCTCTTATCGGTTTTGGAATAATTAAAAGGTAAGGAGCTAAACACCAAATGCCTTTTAAATGCCTAGCAATTTTGAGGATAGCTGTAGATTGAGTATAAGCTTTTCCCTCTTCAATAAAAACAATAGAAGAAGGCGTTTCTTCTAAGGGTAGATGGTATTCCTTTAATAGAGCCATTCCTTTATCTGATTGTAAGGAAGTAAAGATTAATCTATCTGTTTTTTCTCTAGTCAAAATAAATTGTACAAAGCCATTACAAAGGTTACAAACTCCATCAAATAGAATAATTGATTGGTTATAGGAATCCATTATATTACTGAAATTAGTTAGGATATTAATAATATAGTATTAGCCATCATCGTCGTCACTGTCTCCGTCATCGTCATCGTCATCGTCATCGTCATCGTCATCGCTGTCTCCATCATCGTCGTCATCACTTTCCATGCTAATTAAATTACCTGCCTCATCAAAATGTAATTCAACTCCATTATCTAAGTAAATTTCATATTCATTTCCATTTTCTCTTTCTGCAAATAGAATAACAGCAAATGGATATTGTGACAGTATATAATCGATAATAGAAATGGGTAGCTCACTTGCTGATACTTCTTCACCATCTTTGTCTTCCGTTGTACTTAGGCCATCTTTATCCAAAGCTAGCAAAATACCATTAGGGGTAAAGAGCAAAGACTCTCCGCTATCTAGCTGTACTCCATAAGAAATATTTGTACTATGTTGGTATCGTTCGACTTTTAGGATAGTTGATTCTGCGAAATTATTTGAGATATAATTGCTTATATTAATTGGTAAGTCTTGAGCTGTAATGATAGTTGTTATAGTGGTTGCATTAGATTCTTCAATAAAGTCTAATCCTTCGTTCAAATCGCCATTACAACTAATAAAACAAAAGAAGAGTCCCCAAAATAAAGCACGATGTATCTTTAGCATTTTGTATGGATTAGATAGTAGAAGGACTGTAGTTGATACGGTAAAAAAATAGTGTTTGAGCAAAAGTAATTTGTATTGTGCAAATCTTTTTGCTCAAACACTTAACAATGAATGGTATTCTACTATATAAGGAGGTACGGTATAAAATGCCTTGAGCGTTGCCTCTCCTTCTGTAAATACCCTTTTCAGGGTACGCATCAATGTTGTGATTCTTCAAGAACAACAGGTGTGACTTTGTTTTTTTTTATCGGCTCTTCCGTAAAATAGTCTTTATCACCAAGACTAAAATACAAGGGATTAATCCATTTGCCAGGATACGTATATTGGTCAATAGCAGCTAAGTCAGTAAAAGGATCTACTAGTAATTGTCTTGGTCTGCCATTTAGTGAAGTATTGATTTCTGCCCTTACTTGAACATTTTCATAGCCTTCTTTTTGATATACTTCCTTGAGATGATGCGCATATTGGTAGATTAGTAATGGACGAGTGGCCATTTTGCTACGTTGTCGCTTACTGAGATAGCGTTTATTTTTTATTTTCCATTCTTTTGCATTGGGACTATCAAGATCTTTTACGTAGAAGGTCGCTTTAGAACGTTTATCTCTTAATTTCATATGCCAAGAAAAGATATGCCCTTCTTCTGTCCAATGTACATTGCCTGGTATTAGTATATGACGAAATGGGAAGAGTAGTTGCCATGCGATATATATACCTAGTGCATATCCACCCCATTTTAAATTTGCTTTTTTTACTATTTGTCGAGAATAGACATTAGAGGTAGGGGACGTATAAAAACGAGCAATTATATTCTTGCACCAATCTGGTTCAAAAAAGATAGTCGTTGCAGCGATCATAAACCAAGGAAAAATTCCAATATGAAATAATTGGGAATTGGTTAAATGAAATAAAGTAATGGCTACAAAAGCGAATAATCGAGTACGTTTCCAAATTAAGAAAGGAACAATTAATAGATCTAATAATAGACCACTATAACTAAAAAACAAAGCCATTCCATCCATTGTTAAATAAGGACCAATAAACGGAAAAGCGCTACTATCTTTTAACCACATTTGCATAGGTTCTCCTCTCAGCCAATCGTGGTTAATTTTGGCAATACCTCCATAAATATAAGGAATGGCCATCTGAAATTGAACTAATCGTAAGGCCCATAACGGAATCGTATCGCTTGCCTTATTTGGCCGAAGTGCTGCATCTAAGGAATAATTTTTGTTAGCAGGCACTAGTATCAGTAAAAAGCTTAATAAAGAAATTAAGTAAAAATGATTTAGATAGTTGGCTTGATCTAATAAAAAGATATAAGTAAAACCTAGAAAAAATAATGCACTGGCAATTCTATAACAAAATCCTAATAGGATGAAAATAGCCAGAACACCCAAAAACATAAAGTGAAGATACATCCCATTCCCCTCCCATGGGCTTATCCAATCAAACCCAGGATAAGTAAAATAAAAATCTGGTCGTATCCAATATCTGTCAATCCAACCATAGTGAAAATATCGACAAACTTCCCATAGCATAATAGCACCAAAAGCCATTCTAAAAAATGCTAAAGAAGCAATAGAGGTGGACGCTTGCAGTTGTTTTTGGAATGTGTTAAAGTTCATTATTTTGCTTGTTTTAGTAGAAAAAGAAGCAGTTGTCTAAAAGTTCGGTGCAAATAAACTATCCTATCCCCTCCGTTTCAAGGAAGGAGACAGGATAGATTTGGATGAATTAGAATAATAAATTAGTTATCATCATCGTCGTTGTCGCTAGTTCCATTATCATCATCATCGTCGTTGTCACTAGTTCCATTATCATCATCGTCATCTGAAGAACTACCAGAAGAACTGATTAAATTACCATTTAAGTCAAAATAAAGTTCTACACCATTGTTTAACTCAACTTCGTATTGATTACTGTATCTCTCCGCCTCCGTAATAGTGGCACCTGGGTAATTAGCTGCTATGTAATTCCGAATAGCAGTAGGAAGTGTTGCTGGATCAATATGATTACCATTTCCAGCAACTCCATCATCGTCGTCTCCGTTGCCGTCATCATCGTCATCACTGTTGCTAGATACACCATCATCATTGTCTCCATCTCCGTCATCATCGTCATCATTATTGCTAGATATACCGTCATCATTATCGCCATTACCATCATCGTCATCGTCATTGTTGCCTGAGACTCCATCATCGTTGTCTCCTAAACCATCATCGTCATCGTCCGAAGAAGAATTGTTATCTATGCCATCAACCCCGGGTAAAGTATTCCCTGAATCATCATCATCATCATCGCCATCTGCATCTTGATTGATCGCAATCACTGTACCACTGGCATTAATAATCAATTCTCTACCGTCTTTTAAATCTACTTCAAAAGAACTCCCTCTAGGCTCTATTTCTTCGATAAGATCATTTTGATAATTGCTATAAATTCTAAGTAATAAATTCCAAGGTAACTGTCCTGCTTTAAGTTCATTTGGTTCATATACTGCTTCTATAGTTGCTCTAGCTAGAATATGTCCCCACTGAAAAACAACGAACTCTATACCATTATCTAATAGTACAGAATAATGTTGGTAAGATGCCCCAGGAACAGAAGTATACACTTCATAAGACTGGATAGTGGCATTTGGATAATTGTTAGCTACGGTGTTTAATACTCTAGCTGGTAAAGCATTTCTAGAGGAAGCTGTTATGCTTTGTGCTCTAAACTCCTCCGTTTGATCGAAATTCAGTAATGTAGCTTCCAATTTTTGTAGACTAGCATCTAATGGGATGTTAGCACTAATAGTAGCTACTGTCGCGGATTCATTAACTACTGAACTCATTTCTTCTTTGGATTCCTTTGAACAAGCAACTATTAATGCTCCTGTTACTAAGAAAACGAGAAAAATTCGAAAAATCTTCATAATTTTGAAAAGTTTATTTAAGAATTGAATAAGCGCTGCCAGCTCCAAACTCTACTTGGAGTTGGCAGTTATTTAAAAATAATAAATATAAATTATTGTATACCTATAAAAAGGTACGGTAGTTTTTTATGAAAGGGTTGCCTGTTCTATTGTCAAAAATTATACAAAACACCTGCTCGTAGATTAAGGTATTTGATTTGCTCAAAATCAAAGGTGCTTTTTCTGAAATCTTGATCATATGTTGCCTCTAAATACACATTCCATTCTTTATTAAGAGCTAGCTCCACGCCTATATCTCCTCTCCAAGTATTAATGGCGAACCCTTTAGTATTATAGGAACGGTTGATATAATATTCTTCCCTTACGCCTAAAAATTCATAGTCTAATTCTTTAGCTATAGGTTTTCTAGCAATTAAACCGAAGCCTAAGTAAGGTCTTAAGGATTTCATTGATTGAAATTTATATTTAAACCCAAATGGAATCTGTAGATATCTAGACTTGATTCGAATGTAACTTAAAAGGTCTGTTCTGTCATCAGGTGTAACAGTAGGGTAAATTTCAAAGTCTTCTATATTTGTTACCTTATATTGATTTTCAAGATACTCTCCACCAATAAACATACTCAAATTACTCCCAAAATGTATATCACTTGATAAGCCTAGGGTATAACCTTGGGTACTCAAAACAGGTGCATGGATAAGCTTCAATAAACTGCCCTCTATCCCAAGACTAAAACCTGTAGGTTGTAAAAATAAGCGTGAATTATCTGGTTCTGTGACCTGAGCAGGCTCATCGTATAAAAACAGTGGCATGTCTCTTAGAGGAAGATCAAGCAAATCTACTTGTAGAATGTCAGTAGCGGTTAAAGGCTGTTTGATTGCTTCTTCATTATAAGCATAGACAGTTGGGGTGCTTCTTGATTGGTTTAAAATTTGTTGTACGCCACCTATTCCAATTTGACTTAGAGGTGTAAATATGGTTTGCTGAAACTTCGTACCTACTCCTTTTTGTTCAAAAGCAAGCTGCAGTTGTTGACTTAAACTAGCGGGTTTATTCAATTGTAAAGCCGCTTTTATTGGAGAATCTACTTCTTGATAGATAGTTTTTGTTTGGTAGATCGTATCATACACATAAACGGTAGATCGATAGATGGTTGTATCTACTATGTTTTCATTTACTAAATTTACCTGTTCTACTTGTTTTTTTAGCTTAAAAATTTCTTGATTTGCTTTTTGAATAGTATGCCAAGCCCAACCACCTAGTAATAGAAAAGGTAGGATCATTAGTAACCAAGCATACCGCTCCCAATAGCTAGCTGACTTTTCTTCCGCTTGGTCAAGTTGTTTGGCTAAGGCATTCCATTGTTCTTCCTTATATGGAAAGCTTGGCGGATTATCTAAAATCTTCTTTATGTTATTGTAGTCATTTTTTTCCATCTCCATCAATTCAATTTTGTTAGTTGCTTTTCTTGCAGTAGTGTTCGCAATTTCTTTTTAGCTTTTGCTAAATTAGATTTAGAAGTACCAGTGCTTATATTGAGTTGCTCGGCTATTTCATGGTGCTTATATCCTTCTATTTCATGCATATTAAACACGATTCTGTAGGCAGGACTTAATTTTTGTATGACAAGTATTAATTCCTCATAGGCCATTTGTGTTTCAATTCCATGATCGTTTACTAAATCAAGCTGCACTTCCGAAATCTCCTCCGTATAAAAGACCTTTTTAGCTTTTTGATAATCAATAGCTGTATGAACCATTACCACCTTAAACCATGGCTTAAAGGGTAAATTAACATCATATTGATCTATTTTCTTAAAGACTTTAAAAAAACCATTATTCAACATTTCTTCTGCCTCTTCCGTATTTTGAGCATATCGCATACAAAGCCCCATAGCATAGCTATACAACACTTTATAGAGTTGTTTCTGAGCCAAGCGGTTTCCTTGTCTACAGCCATTAATTACGGTCTTTAGTTCTGGCATTTTATTTTGCATATACTAATCTACTAAGGAGTACGGTCTAGTTGAAGGAAAGAGTTGCCTAGTAATTTATATTTTTTACGGAAAATGCTATAAAAATCTAGTATAAGTACTTAAACTCAAAGACCTTTCTAACATCTTAAGCAAGATTTAAGAAAACTATCTAGTTAGTTTCAATATTTTTACGCCATGAATATTTTGGTCATAGAAGACGAATTAGGTATTGCTAATTTCATTCAACAAGGGCTGGAAGAGGAAGGCTATCTAGTAGATACGGCTAATAACGGTACGAATGGGTTGGAACTGGCACAAAGCAAAAAATATGATTTACTATTAGTGGATTGGATGTTGCCAGGAATAACGGGTATAGACATCTGCAAAATTATTAGAACTACTGATACGGAGACACCTCTTATCTTTTTAACGGCAAAAGATACGGTACAAGACACCATTCAAGGACTACAAGCAGGCGCGAATGACTACATCAAAAAGCCGTTTCATTTTGAAGAATTGTTAATTCGGATTAAAGTACAGTTAAGGACTAAAAGTAGCGACTTAGAAAAATTAACCTTAGGCAATATTGTATTAGATGTAGCTGCACACCAAGTATTGAAAGATGGAGTAGTGGTTTCGTTGACCCAAAAAGAATTTGATTTGCTTGAATTTTTGATCCGACATAAAGGAACCGTTTGTCGACGAACCCAAATTATAGAAAAAGTTTGGGATATTCATTTTGAGTACGATACCGGCGTCATAGATGTGTATATCAATGCGCTTAGAAAAAAACTACATTTAAAAACAGAAGAAGACTACATCCAAACCGTTAGGGGGGTAGGCTATATAGCCAAAGACTAAATGAATTTATCTTTTAAAAATAGAATTGCGTTATATTATATGTTGGCGACAGCTAGTATTACAGCTTTGGTGTTTGTCATTATCTACTTGGTGGCGCAATCTGCCATGTATAACGAAATAGATAGCGACCTGAACTTTGAGGCGCAAATGCATCGAAACGAAATTTTTGTTAGAAATGATAGTATCCTTTTTTTTAATAAAAATGAATGGGCAGAACGAGAACATATAGAAGTGCAGGCAAATCCTGTTTTTATTCAAATTGTTAATAAAGAAGGGACTTTAATGGATAAATCTCCTAATCTAAAAGAAGACAATTTACGCTTTCATCCCAACAAAGCATTTTTTAATCAGTTCGATACGAAGCTTAACCGTCGAGCGATTCGACAGATTCAAGTGCCTGTTGAAATGTATGGAGAAATGAAAGGCTATATCATGGCAGCAATGTCTTTAGAAGGATCAAATATCGTATTACATAATCTAAAAAATACACTCTTGCTCCTTTTTCCAATTGTCTTGATTGGGCTTTTTTTTATCACTCGTTTTTTAGCAGGTCGAAGTATCATTCCTGTGCAGACCATTACGCAAACGGCAGATAGAATCACTAGAAATAGTCTAAATGAACGAATTCCATTGCCTGTGAATAAAGATGAACTATTCACGCTCACTTCTTCTATTAATGAGTTGTTGGGTAGGATGCAAGACGCGATTGAACGAGAAAAGCAATTTACGGCAGATGCTTCCCACCAGTTTAGAACACCCCTAGCGGTATTGCAAGGGACTTTAGAGGTATTGATTAGAAAGCCAAGAACGGCAGTTGAATATCAAGAAAAAATAAAATATAGTATTCAAGAGATTAACCGAATATCAGAGGTCGTCGACCAATTATTGATACTAGCAAGATTTGATAAAGCAAACCATCAATTAACGAAACAATCTGTCAATATACAAACATCTATTGATGATGTACTACATAGATATAGAGCTGCTATTACCGATAAAAAATTAGCTGTCAATGTAAAAGCGACCAACCAAAGTATCATCACCTCTGACCCTTATTATCTAGATTTGATTTTTGATAACTTACTTTCCAATGCGATAAAATATTCTTATCTTAATGGTACTATAAACATTACACTCTCCCAAGAAAGCGGACAACTCCATTGCCAAATTAAAGATACGGGCATAGGCATTAAAGCTGTGGATATGGATCATATTTTTATCCCGTTTTTTCGATCAGATGCTTTAAATCACAAAGAGATTACAGGGAATGGTTTGGGGCTTTCTATTGTGAAGAAGGCTTGTGATATGATGGGAATTAGGATTGTTGTTTCTAGTGAGGTGAGGGAGGGGAGTTGCTTTATGTTGACTTTTGGGTAGGGGAACTTATCCTGATTTTTTTCTAGTATTCATTATCTTATCAGTCGTTTCATTTTTTTACTTAATATTAGAAAACAAAAGTTACATGATAGGAATATTAACTTTAGAAAGGCATAATCAACTTTTAAAATCAAACACCTTATATCCAAATATCTGGAATCAATTTCAAATTATAGAAGATTTCATTCAACCATTCATACTCTTAGATGATTTATACCCTGAATTTTATTTTTTCGAAATGATAGGTATTGAACAGGAAAATAATCATAAAAGGACTAATTTTTATGGACAAGTAATAGCACATCTTTCTAACCTAGAGACAATCGTATCAGGTAAACTAATAGAATTTCATGACGATAGTTTAAATCTAAACGATGAAGATGCAAAAAAGCTAATTTTGAAGCTGAGGAGAATAATTAATAAATATAAACCTATAATAACAGATATAACATTTAAAGAGAAAACTACTTTTAATAAAAGAATATTACCAATAGCAGAAGCCGTTTTTTCTAAAAAAGATATGCCGGGCTTATATTGGCAACTAACACTCGTAGAATTTAGATACGCAGCTATTTTGAATACGCAAAAATACTATGAAAACATTATAACATCACTAGAAGAAAGATTAGAATTGACTAATACCGATAAAGGATTAAAAGAATCAAGGAGACCTAAAAGTAATATTTCTCAAATTGTATTAGCTATCTGTGCTGTTATTACTGTTTGCTTTACCATCATTTTTGGAGTCATAAAAGCTCTTAACGAACCAAATAAAAAAGATAGCTTATCAAAAGAAAATACAGTTATTACAAATACTTCAAATTTTTCTAATCCAGCAAATTTAGTTTTTAATACTAATCCTCCCATCAAAGAATTATATTCTGATATTCTAAATGACTTTGATGTTGGAACCAATATGCAGTATGTTAGGGATAAACTTGGAAGTCCAAAAATGATAACAACTGATAATATTATGCTTTTTGAAGATATTATTGAACTGGACCTAGAAAGATATACTTATGACTTTAAAAATGGAATTATAAATTTTTGGAGTGATACAACTAAACAAAATATTGAAATAGTTGAGTTAACATCAAATTCTAAGAAACTTACATTTAATATCCCTGTACTCTCTGCTGTTTTGGATAGTATCGGATATGAAAATACTGAATTAGGTGAATTGAAATTTAATGAAATTAACGAAAATGGGGATTTTAGAATTGCATACATAATTGAAGGAATTATAAACGACCATCGCAGATTTGATTATTACTTCGGGAGATTTGGAGGCTATCAAAACTATGTATTTTCTAATAC
Organism: uncultured Saprospiraceae bacterium; assembly: GCA_937921525.1. GTDB lineage: Bacteria > Bacteroidota > Bacteroidia > Chitinophagales > Saprospiraceae > JAFMDF01. Next base: position 47,780 of record CAKZUM010000221.1, on the reverse strand, counting down.
AGATATAGAAAGGATCCTGTATGAAAAAAATGACGATTTTAGAGAAATTTCTTCTGACTCAATAATGATTTTAATAAGTGACTATAAGCCAAATTCAATCGCTTTATATTAATTCATGTCCCTTTCTTAAGCAAATCTTAAGCGATCAGAAACGAGCAAGGCGGGTACAAAGCCTATATTTGTCCATAAACTAAAATGGACAAATAGTAGCTATGCTCGAAAAAATCATCAATTACAGTATTCATAACAAACTACTTATCCTTCTATTTACTTTAGGGATTATCGGTTTCGGTATTTATTCCCTCTTCAACATACCTATTGGGGCGGTACCAGATGTGACCAATAACCAAATACAGGTAATTACTACTTCCCGAAATTTATCCACACAAGACGTAGAACAATTTATTACCTATCCTGTGGAGTTAGAAATGGCGAACCTGCCAGGCGTCAAGGAGATTCGGTCTATTTCCAAATTTGGTTTATCCGTTGTGACCATTGTTTTTGAGGATGAAATGGGAACCTACTTACCTCGGCAATTGATTGGAGAGAAGATAAAAAGTGCAGAAGAAAAAATCCCTAAAGGTTTTGGTAGTCCATTTATGGGGCCTGTCTCTACGGGATTAGGAGAAATTTATCAATATATCTTAGATGTTAAGCCAGGCTATGAAGATCAATATTCTATCATGGATTTGCGGACGATGCAGGATTGGATTGTCAAAAGGCAATTATCGGGTATTCCTGGGGTAGTAGAGGTAAATACATGGGGTGGTCAACTCAAACAGTATGAAGTATCGGTTAATCCTGTGCGATTGCGAGCTATGAATATTTCAGTTTCCGAGGTGTTTACCGCTTTAGAAAATAATAATAGTGTCGCTGGTGGTGGCTATATTGAAAAAGGCAATGAGAGTTATTTTATTCGTGGGGAAGGGCTGATAGGCTCAATGGAAGACATTAATAATATTATTGTTTCCAATCGAGGTGGCATGCCGATTTATGTAAAAGATATTGCCAAAGTCCAATTTGGAGCGGCTAATCGGTTTGGAGCAATTACTGCCAATGGGGAAGGCGAAAAGGTGTTGGGACAAGTAATGATGTTGAAAGATGCCAATTCTAAGGCCGTGATTGAAAGTGTAAAGGAACGAGTCGCATTAGTGCAAAAATCTTTACCTGAAGGTGTGTTTATCAATCCTTTTTTGGATAGAAGTGAGCTAATTGGAAAAACCACTTCTACCATTGCCGAAAACCTTATTTTAGGTTGTCTGATAGTTATCTTTGTCGTTGTCGTTTTGTTAGGTAATATCCGTTCTGGATTATTAGTCGCCTCTGTCATTCCACTTTCTTTATTGTTCGCCTTGTCTTTGATGTATCTATTTGGGGTAGATGCTAACCTCATGAGTTTAGGTGCCATTGACTTCGGAATCATCATTGACGGTGCGGTTATTATTGTAGAATATATTGCTTTTCAAATTACGGCTCAAAGCAGTCAATTGGCTAGTTTAGGCGTTGCGGAGAAACGCAATAAAATTGATGCGATTACTTTTAAGAGTGCTACTAAAATGATGCGCTCTGCGGTCTTTGGGCAGTTAATTATTATTATCGTTTTCATTCCTATCTTATCCTTATCTGATATTGAGGGGAAAATGTTTAGCCCAATGGCCATGACTTTTTGCTTTGCGCTCGTTGGGGCGATGGTACTATGCTTTACTTATGTTCCTGTTATGGCTGCCTTATTCCTCAAACCTGCGGCTCAGAGTAGTAAAAATATTTCGGTTATCATTCTTACCTTTTTAGAAAAAATATACACCCCTGTTATTACGCTAGCATTAAGATTTAAAGGAATTGTCCTTTTCTTAGCGGTGGTACTTTTAGTAGGTGTTGGCATTTTATTTACTCAGATGGGGGGGGAATTTGTGCCTACCTTGGATGAAGGAGATTTTGTCATTCAGCCCGTTTTAAAAACAGGAACAAATCTTAGTAAAACCATAGAAACAACCACTCAAATAGAAAAAATATTGAAGACCTTTCCAGAGGTCAAGCAGGTAGTCACCAGAATTGGGGCAGCAGAAGTGCCAACCGATCCGATGTCTATGGAAGAGAGTGATGTCATCATTACTTTAAAACCTCCTTCAGAATGGACCTCAGCAACTACCAAAGATGAATTAGCCGATGCTTTCAAAGAAGCCTTATCGGATATTCCAGGTTTAGACTATGAATTTACCCAACCCATTGAAATGCGATTTAATGAATTGATTACGGGGGTACGAGCAGATTTAGCCATTAAGCTCTTTGGAGATGATTTGGAGGTACTGAATAAAAAGGCACAGGAAATAAAAAAAGCCATTGAAGGCGTAGAAGGGGCGGCAGATATTTCAGTTGAAAAAGTGGCAGGTTTGCCGCAAATGTCGGTTAAATATAATCGAGCAAAAATCGCCAACTTTGGATTGAATATCGAACAGGTTAACCAAATGTTGACGATGAGTTTTGCTGGTTTACCCGCAGGAAGTGTATTCGAGGGGGAAAAGCAATTTGACTTGGTCGTTAGATATGCTGCTGAATTCAGAAAAGATATTGATAACATCCGAAATAGTTCCATTACTTTATCCAATGGTGGCCAAATTCCATTAAGCGAGTTGGCAGACATTAGCTACACCAAAGGTCCTGCTAAAATCTCTAGAGATGATACCAAGAGAAGAATTGTTGTTGGGGTAAATGTACGAAATCGAGATTTAGAATCGGTCGTCAATGATGTACAAGCAATCATAGATACTAAAGTCAAAATTCCAGTTGGCTATTCTGTTATTTATGGTGGTCAATTTGAAAATCTTCGAAATGCTAGAGACCGTTTAATGGTCGCTGTACCCATCGCATTGGTCTTGATTTTTATTTTATTGTACTTCGCTTTTCAATCTATAAAAGAGGCATTGATGGTTTATACTGCGATTCCTTTATCTGCTGTCGGTGGCATTCTGCTATTGTACTTTAGAGATATGCCTTTTAGTATTTCTGCAGGTGTTGGATTTATTGCACTTTTTGGTATTGCTGTTTTAAATGGCATTGTATTGATTGAACATTTTAAAGAACTAAAAGCACAGGGTATGGATAATTTAAAAGAACGAGTGATACTGGGAACACAGCAACGCTTGCGCCCTGTATTATTGACTGCCTCGGCGGCAGCATTGGGCTTTATCCCAATGGCATTGTCTACTTCCGCAGGGGCAGAAGTACAACGTCCTTTGGCAACAGTAGTGGTGGGGGGCTTGATTTCGGCCACTTTATTGACGCTGATTGTACTCCCTGTTTTATATGCACTTTTTGATAAGCAAGAAAAAGGAAGTACACCCATTCTGCCTTCGAATACCTTGCTATTGTTCTTTATTGCAACCTTCATTTTTCCAAATTTTGGACAAGCACAAAGTACTACTTTATCCTTGGAAGAAGCCATCGAAATTGCTTTACAGAATAATGCAGGATTGAAAGCTAGTTCTCTAGCTATCGAACGTAGTCAAGAACTGACGAATGGAGCTTATGATATTGATAAAACGAATATTTATTTTGGATTCGACCAAAACAACATTGCCGCAAATGACAAACCTTTAGGTATACTAGGTATCCAACAAGCAATCAAATTGCCTTCGGTTTATAAAATGCAAAAGCAGTTGAGGGAATCAGAAGTGAAAGTGCAAGAACAACGCTTAAAAATAGCCGAGCGGCTATTAGAAAAAGAAATAACGACGATTTATACGACCATACAATTCTGGGAAACTACCCAAGGACATTATCAGTACATGGATAGTTTATATCTACAATTTGCAACTGCAGCTACTCGTAGATATGAATTGGGGGAAACTAATTATTTAGAAAAGTTGACAGCGGATACGAAGCAAAAAGAAATGGCTTTGCAAATAGATCAATGTACCGATAATATTACAGCGAGCTATAGCAATTTAGCTAGTTGGTTACAGACAGAAGAACCTTTTACTATTTCTACCGCCTCATTTGTGCCATTAGCTATCAAGGAATCTGCGATAGAAAATCATCCAAGCTTACAATTATATCAAGCGGCAACCGATGTCTCTCTTAATACTATTGAATTGGAAAAGAAACAATCCCTACCAGACATCAATCTTGAATACTTTTTGGGTAGTAATACTGCTGATAATGCCAAAATATATAATGGCTTTCAAGTGGGGGTGGGCATACCCTTGTGGCGAAAGGCGCAACGATCCACCATAGAAGCAGGTAAACTTGAAACAAAAATGATTGAGCAACAAGCCTTAAATTATCGTTTATCTATTGCCGCAAAAAAAGAGCGATTACAAGCGCAATTGAATAAGTATGAAAAAGCCTTATTGTTTTATCAAGAAGATGGGCGCCTGCTGTCTAGGGAAATTATCAATACCGCTACGAAAGGTTTTAAAAACGGAGAAATAGATTTTTTGCAATACCTACAGTCTATGGAAAATGCAAAGCATATAGAGCGAAGTTACTTGGATAATCTTTATCAATACAATTTGATTGTTTTGGAAATCAATTACTTGATGAATTAATACCCTTTTAACTAAGCAAGCATTTCTCTATATAGTAATATGCTAAGTACAATTATCATGAAAAATATAATAAAAACAGTTCTCTTCTTATCCTTCGGTAGTTTCTTTTTAGTTGACTGTTCTAATACCCAGCCAAAGCCAATCGAAATTGGAGCTAATGAAATGGCTGCGGCGGTTGAAGCCGAAATGTCGGATGAAATAGTGGTGACCCAAAGTCAATTTGAAATGGCGAAAATGCAATTAGGGCAATTAGCGGAGTATAATTTTCCAACAACAATAAAGGCAAATGGGATAGTAGAAGTGCCTTCCAAGAATCATACAAAAGTAAGCGCCTATGCTGGTGGTTATGTCACTCATATCAATTTAGTTCAAGGAGAGCGAGTCAAAAAAGGACAAGTTTTATTCACTTTAGAAAATCCTGAATTTGTACAAATGCAACAGGATTATTTAGAAGCAAAAGAGCGACTCACTTATTTGCAATCAGATTATGAACGGCAAAAAACCTTGGCCAATGAAAACGTTGTTGCTCAAAAGAAATTCCTCAAAGCAGAATCTGAATATCGAGTGACTTTAACCAAGATGGAAGGCATGAAAAAGCGATTATCTTTACTAAACATTTCAACGGATAATATAAGTGCGCAGAACTTGGTTTCTTCCATTTCTATAAAATCTCCTGCCAGCGGTTACATTACTGACATCCATGCGATGAAAGGCATGTTTTTAGATCCAACAGATGTAGCTCTTGGAATATTAAACACCGACCATATACACTTAGAATTGAATGTTTTTGAAAAAGATATTTTAAAAATCAAGAAAGGTCAAACCGTTACTTTTAGAATACCCAATGCCAATGCTGCTACTTATCAAGCGGAAGTTTATCTAGTCGGGAAAACGGTAGATGCTGAAAAACGAGTGATTCAAGTACATGCTCATCTAAAAAATAAAAAAGACAAGGCAGCTTTAATAGCAGGTATGTTCATAGATGCTGAAATTGTTACCGAGGACCATCCAACTAAAGGCGTACCCGAATCAGCCATTGTTTCGGAAGAGGAGCAAGATTACGTTTTAATAAGCAAAGGCAAAAAAGATGGAGCTAGTCTTTTTGAAAAAATGGCTGTTAGCGTAGGTCAAAAACAAAATGGCTTTGCCCAAATTTTAAATAGTAAGGATTTTTCTGGGAAAGAACAAATTTTGATAGAAGGTGCTTTTAATTTGATTGGAATAGAGTAGGGGGATAAAAACATAGAATATGTCGCTTAAAAAGGTAGAAAAAGAAGTTAAGAAATTTGTATCTACAATAAAGGATGACCCTGATGCCAGATTAAGGTCTAGAGAAGAATTTTATAAAAAATTCGGCGCATCAGACCGAGGAGAATTTGGATATGGAAATTCAGAAATAGCCTTTATGAAATGGGAGAATGACAGAGTCATTCGCTCTTCTGATGCGTCCAATAAAGGAAGTGAATGGTGGAATGCTGTTAATTTACGATTTATTTATCTTTCAGAGTTAGGAGCAAAAGCAAAAGAATTTGGTATTCCCAAAAGTGAGCTACCGTCTCCTTCCCAATTTTGGGTTGACTTTATTGAAAGACCAAGTGAAAGCACCTGGTATCGAGCGCACAACTCAAGTATTATAGATGGATATTTAAAATATCCTTCCTTAGCAAAAAAAGAAAATAACTCGGAGCAAGTCCTAATCAATATTGTTTTGTATCGGCTGTTATTTGCGCAGGCAATGGTAGAAGGAAAAGATTTCGCCTTTGGTCGATTAGGAAGAATATTTGCCAACCCAAGAGGAACCGCAGTCAATTTAATCACTCAATTTGAATATTTTTATCCGACCAATTATCCTATGTCACCAGAGGATAAAAGACACCTACTAGGTCAATCGCATGATTTGGGTGTTTTCGGGATGAAAATATTAGATGATGTATTAATTGAACCTGAGTTTGCTCAATTATATCAAGACGCAAGTGATTGGAATAGGCAACCAAAATTGTTGAATTTATTAGTGGCCAATAAACCTGCCTATCCTGATGGCATTCCTAAGTCAGAAGGAGAAAAAAAGTATTTAATTAGAATGCTTACTTTTTTTAGAAAGCTATTCAGCTAGAATTATTAGAGCGTGTTCATATTAAGAATTACCAGCATGTAATAATTTGGTAGAAAATAAACGATAGATTTGTACCTATGATTAAAAAAAATCTTCTTGCCTTAGCCTTATTCCTAATTATTTCAATTGCCTATTATCAAGTTTGGTTTTTACGACAACCCGAACGAAATATTCCTAATAATGAATCATTGTTTGTTAGTCCTGCAAATGGTAAAGTCGTTGCGGTGACTCATTGGGAAAAAGAAAAATTAAGCTGGAATAAAGATGCAGGTGCGGTGCAAGTTTTAACTAAAGACATAGGAGATTCGGGTTGGCTGATTGCGATCGAAATGGATATTACCAATGTACATTTTCAACGTGCCCCCGTCAGTAGCCAATTGATAAGTGAAGAATATACCCCAGGGCAATTTAACAATGCCTTGATTCAAAAAAATCCTTATGGGTTTAGAGTAGAGAATGAACGCAATACCTTATTCTTTAAAACACCAGCAGGTCTAAAATATAAAGTAGTACAGATAGCAGGTTTAATGGCTCGTCGGATTGAAGATTATGTTGAACCAAACCAGACAGTCAAACAAGGTGAAGTAATTGGTTTGATAAAATTAGGGAGTCAAGTTGCGTTAATTTTGCCCGAAGGAGTTCAGCCGACGGTGAAAGCAGATGATAAGGTAGTGGATGGGGAAACGATTCTTGCGACCATACAAGTTCCAGTCAATTAATACGTTATCTAACTATTTTATTTTTCGAGGATAACTCTATCAATAGCTTCTATTGAATCGATTGTTCATTGGTTTTAAAAAACATTAAACTATGATTGAAAATCAACCTGAAAATCATTACATCAATCGTAGCAATTGGCTCAGAGCAGCCGTATTAGGCGCAAATGATGGCATCTTATCTACGGCAAGTGTTGCCATAGGAGTAGCTGCAGCAAGCGATTTAAGAGATCCAATTGTATTGGCCTCTTTAGCAGCATTGGTAGCAGGTGCTTTGTCAATGGCAGCGGGGGAATATGTTTCCGTCAGCTCTCAGGTAGATATTGAAACAGCAGATTTAGAAAGAGAAAGACTAGAATTAGAAGAAACGCCAGAAATAGAATTACTGGAGCTAGCTGATATTTATGAACAAAGAGGATTGGATAAATCAACTGCGCTAGAGGTAGCCAAACAGTTAACCGCATATAATGCATTAGAGGCACATGCTAGAGATGAATTGGGTATTAGTGTCTTGACTCAAGCTCAACCGATGCAAGCTGCTTTGGCATCGGGTGCCGCTTTTACTTTTGGAGGGTTTTTTCCATTTCTCGTTTCGATCTTTTTACCATTAAAGAATATGGTGATCTATCAGTACTGCTTTGCAACTTTGTTTCTAATTATACTAGGTGTCGTAGCTGCTAAGGCAGGAGGTTCCATCGTTTGGAAGGCAGTTGGAAGAATTACTTTTTGGGGAACAATTGCTATGGGGGTAACTGCTTTGGTGGGCTATTTGTTTGGGGTGAATGCTGGTGGTATTTAGTGTTCTAAATAAAAATTGATTTATAACCTCCCAACTTAACTTGATTAAATCACGTATAAAATGTTTGGTAGAATCCTTTTATCTTTAATCAAAGAAACATACCGTTTACTCTCGCCACAAAACATAATTTCACATTAAATTAAGTCACATAATATTATTTTTCCTATAATTGGCCTTATGTTAAGTAGGGTGTGCACGTCTTGCAAAATCACTCTTTCCAATTAAAAGCTCATCTCTATATTTTTGCTCATTCCTATCAAAAAGTGAAATAGGAAACAACTTGTCATATAGGCCATTTGCCCTATCTACTCCCCTAGCCTCTACACAGGAAGCGTAATCGGTCGCCAGGCCTTCAGCAACTGCTCCAATACTTCATAGAACGTTTTCCTATGCTTCTGGTACACGTTACTATTAGTGATAAATCTAACTAGATAAACTACATTATCAGATTTTGTGTATATTAGAAGCTTAGAAATACATTTTAGTGAAGCTAACCCAAAACAATCAACTTTTAAAGCCTATAGAATGGAATGGATTTTAACAAATAAAGAATGGATTTTCTCAGGAATTGGTGTGTTGATAATCACCCTTATTATTAATTTTTTTATTAAGAGAAAAAGCAAGCATAAGCAAACAATAATCAGTGGTAAAGGTAACACACAAGTTATTGACAACACAGCAGCAGCAACTAAACAGACAATAATCGGAGGTAAAGGAAATATACAAAATACAGGTAACCTTACAGTCCATAATAATATAGGTGATCCTAAATTAACTATAACCTTACGAACACTTGGAGCAGCATCAAAACCTATTTCTTACAAATTTCAAGTTGGGGGGACAGGTGAAAAAGAGTTTAGCTGGAACTACGAAATTAAGATAAAGAATGAATCTAAAGAATATGCCTACAACTGTAAATTAATCTTTCCGAATGGATCAAAATTTAATTCTATATCTAAGTCAGGGAAATTAGGAACGATTGATGCGGGAAAATCATTTACTGTAAACGGAAAATTTATAATCAACAAAACACTATCAGGTTACCAAATGAAGAAATACCGTGAACAAAAATACCCAGAAGAAATAAGAGATTTTCTTATTCGCTTAAGTTATGAAAACCATAGAGGCGATACTTTTCAAAAAGATTTACTTATTAACCAACAAGGTGAAGAAATACTTTCCTAAATGTGCAACTATCAATATCTTACAAGAGAATTAAGTTCGCTAACTTGTTCTATTACTGTAGAAGAAGTTATCCATGATAAAGATGGAAAGTGTATATTTCATAGTGAGGATTATGAATTTAAAGTAGCAAATGGCATAATTGCTCATTTCAAAGAATTCTGTGAAAAGATAATTAAAGATGCTTATACTCAAAGTAAAACTCCACATTTCAGTTTTGCAGAATTTATATTAGTACCTCATGACGGTTCTCTTTCTATCTTTAAGAATCTTGAATTAGATGGATATGTTGATTTTAGAAATTCCAAAATTAATTATTTTACTTTTAGTAATATTATTTTCGGAGAATATGTAAATTTTAATGGCAGTAAATTTGGTGGACCTATCCGCTTTGCAGATTGCGAATTTGAAAGCTTAGCCCTTAATGAAATAGAATATGACCACTTGTACATTGAAAACTGTAAATTTAGAAATCAATTTATTTTTAATAAAAGTAAATCTAACGGCTATACAGATATTAATAATTCTATTTTTGAAGGGTTTACCTCCATCAATGATTGTGAATTTTCTGCTGAATTAGAACATACAGGATTAAATATTGAAAAATGTGAATTCAAATCATTAGTAGATATACTAGATAATCACTCAGAGCAAGAAGTGAGATTTACAAAGCTAATATTTAACAAGCAATCCAGAATTAGCGATTTTAAAACATATAATAGATTCTCATTAACTAATTCTGAAATTAAAGATAATTTCCAAATAAACTCTTCTTATCCTAAAGAAAAGCTTTTTAATAACGTATCGGAAATATTATTAGATGAGGAGAAGATTCAAGGTGTTGTCATATTAGAAAATATAAATTACTTTAACTTAAGTAAACCTAGTAGAGACTTGTTAGAGTCGTTAGAAAAAAAAGAGAAAGTCGTTTTTGGATCAGGAGTTCTTAAATATAGAGTATCTAGCGAAATGAAAACTATTCTATTAACGGATGAAAATCAAGAGCTACTTTTAGAATTAACAGAAGTATTTTCTAGATATTTTAGTGGTGAAAATCATATGAATTTTGGCATTCAAATTTATGAGCGGACTCCTACGCAAATAACGTTTTTCTATTTTTCGAACGATGACATATCCAGAGAGATATTTGAGGGTTTAATCAATAGTACTGAGCCTAGATTTTGGAATCTAATTAAAAATCAACAACAATCTGTAACAAATTCTACGCTGCCCGATAAAATACTTAAGGCTACAGATACGTTGATTGATATAGCTTCTATTTTCCTAAAACTAACTTCTAGATTACCTCTGGGGAAAATATCTGAAGCAGAGATAAATAAAATACTTCAGAGCATCAATGTGAATAATCAGCCTTCTATAAATGCTAGAAATGTAATTAACCTGACTGTTAATAATATCAACAAATCAAACAACCAAAGTATTCTATTGGGAATCAATAATCATCAAGAAATAAAATAAGATATTTTTGTTCATTCCTACGAGAATGTAAACCAATAGCCATTTTCCCCTGCTACTCCAGTCCCGTATCCGCAGGAAGAGTAAACGGTCGCCACCCCTTCGGCAACTCTTCCAATGCCTCATAAAACAATTTCCTTTTCTCCTGGTACTCGTCACTATTCGGACAGGCTCGATGTTCATAGACCGCAAGGGCCAAAGGAATTAGCTTCTGTAATTGGGTTTCTATTTCTTGGTTATTGGCAAATATTGCCTTTGTCCGAAAGTTGGATATTTGGGTTAAGGTCTTTGTTATATCCATAGGGCAAATATAATAGATACCATTTACTGGCTACGGGGAAATTTTATTAACTGCGGTAGTGACTACGGATTACATATATTATGTAACTACCTTTTCAAGTGTTAAAGTTCTGGCGGATTTTACAGACTTAGTTGCCAAGACACTAGCAGCTCCTACCAAATGAACTGACTCTACCTTCTTTTTACATGCATCCTGTAACCACCTTCCAGATTCTAAAATCAAGGCAATGTGGTCAATTTGACCCCTTTGTTCCGCACTACCCTACCCAAAAGCTGGGTTTTAACAACGTGTGCAAATTGTTGATTGAAATATACACCATCGACTCGGTTACTAGTCCATTCTGTGACCATTTTCATATCATCAAAAAAGTGAAATTTTGAGCCAAAAAGCTGTTTTCGAGAGTCAAAATGGCAGAAAACGAAGAATTAGAGGCTTTTTTGCAACGATTTGTTTCTAAGGTGGGGATTTTGGACAGGTATCGAGTAACTCCCCCCTACTCCATCAATATACCGCCCAAAAGGTCAATTTCATCCTATTTTTAATTTTCAGTATGGAGGAATTAGTACTTTGCATCGAGCATAAAAGACAAGTATTTTTGATTCTATTTCTACCAACACATAACACTAATGGATAAGCAAGTTTTATATGATACTTTACCTGAGCGTCTAAGTCGCTCGACTCCTGCCATTATTACGCAGTTTCATTTGCCGAAGAATGAGGAACTGTTTACGAAAAATAAAATGACCATTGACTTTTATGAAAAGGTGGGATTCTCTGTTACACTGAATAATTTAATACAGCCCTATGGTTTATACCTTACATTTAGTAGCAATCCCAATGACACGATTGTTATTAAAGAAGATTTTCTATATCGAGAAGAACAAGGTTTTTTGGATATAATAGAAGGTGCTGTTCGCTCGACCCCTGAAACTGGTACACCATGGCGGGTAACGTATCGAGATTATCCACCGATCTTATTCCAAGGGAACTTGATACTCTGTACTCGATTAACAGAAGCAGCGGTTCGGAAGAAACGGAAACTGGATTTCTTGTCTGCGTGTTGCCTTTTTATATAACTCCTGTATGAAATTCAGATGAATAGCATCCATATTATAGCACTCTATTTTTGGTATCTCCAATAATAAATCCTACATTTATTATACCCATTGCTTTTCTCACCTACCAAACAACAAGCTTATGAAAATTCAATCTTTTGAACACCACTTCTTGGGTCTAGGCACCACCCTAGCACTTGTATCGTAGAAATTAGAAACGGGCAACAAATGTCCTATATCACCTTCATAGATACGGATATTGGGACCTCCGTGACCAATGCCTCGGAGCAGCTGGCCAATGAGATCCGGTTCTTTGAGCGATATATTCGGAAGGCGGGTGCTGGGGTTGGGCCGCATAATATGGATTCTTATTCGGAGATTTGGTATTCGGAAACGAGGGGTCGGTTGCATACGCCTCGATGGGGGGATTTGACGGAGGAGGCTTATTTGGAGATTGTGGGGTAGGCAGAAATGGTATTGCGAAGACTCCCTTACTAAATGATGGCTGATTTACCATTATAATTACATCAGCACACCGCCTTAAATTTAGCTACTAGAATCCAAAAAGGAATACGCTATTGGGAAAGTACTCACTAATTTTCAGGAAAGGACTAGCTCGAGCGAACGAAAAACTAACCAAAAAATAGACTTGTTTACGGATTTAGAAATGGAGGAACTTCAATCCGGGAGTTTTCGATTAAAGAATATAGACTACTTGGAACTGTAGCTATTCCATTTAGTAAAAATTTTAAATGATTGATGAGGATGCCGTTGTAATATGTGTTACTTTTCGTTCCTCTAGCCACTTGACCATTTTTGCTTACATTGTTGGAGACCCTACTTATTCAATAAGATACTGCTATATTTTCAATAAAGCTTTTGTTTCTTTCTTAGTTTCAGTTATTTCATTGAATAATTGTCTGGCTCTGTTCCAAAAATGACTTTTAATTTCTAACTCTTTTCTAATTGGTGGCTTTTCTTTTATCATATTGCTGTCACTTCCTATTCCTACACGGGTCCAGTAATTTGTGATACTAATTTCAAAAACTTTCGGACGCATTTTAAATTCCGCAGATATTTGAATAACTATTCCTTTGGTTTTATGTTCATATCTATAGGTCATTGCAGTAAAACTATACCCACTTTTTTCTGACTGTTTTACGAATGGATTTTGTCTTAGATTAGTCCCATCTAGTTTTGCTTGTCTAATTCCTGATAATTGTTCTTCTGTAGCTTCTTCCTCTTCTTCGTCTTCGCCTCTTCTAAATATTAAATACTTAATGTCTTCGATTCTCCAATCCTTTGACATTCCTACATCAGCAAGCTTATCAAAAAACTCAATTGTTTCTTTGGGAGAAAGTAAATCGTATTCTAATTGATCAATATTTATACTGTTTTTCGGTGCTTGTGTTTCTATAATTTTCTTTATCTCATTAGCGTCTGTTGATTTTTGACATTCTACTAAAATTTTCCATTCACTATCGTTTCGCTCTTCAATAGTAAAATCAAATTGTCGTATTTCTTCGCTCAAAAACTCTATTCTTCCTGGTTTTCTCTTTATGTAGTTTAAACTAGATTTATAAGTTGTTCTCGCAGTATCTTTTAACATGTTTTCTTTGCTATCCTGAATACTCATTTTCCTTAATGGACCCAATTCATAATCTTTACCTAAAGTATTATTCCGACGTAAGGTATCTAAGAATCTAGGTAAATCAAATTCAGTGTCTTCGGTTCTAACTATAAAACCTGCAAGTGTTTTTTTAACTTTACTATTATATGCTGCATTTCTGATTTTCTCTAAATCAGAATGTCCCCAAAATAATGATGATAAGGAATCTGCAATTTCAGATTGTAAACCTTTAGGAAAAAAAATCCCTTTAGATTTGGCGAGCCTTTCTGCAAATGCTCTAGTCGTCAGTTCGCTTAGAGTGAGATTTAGTTCGTATCTAGTTGGATACTTATAAGTATTTTCTTTTTGATTCATTCTCTTAACCAATTTGGAAGTCTATTAATAACATTCATACGCTTCAATTCAAAGGATTTCACATCGTCTGAAAATATTTTTTCAACTTCAGGTAGTATCTTTCTTGATTCATCTTCTTCATCATTATGTAAGTACAAGCGTAAAGGGTTTGATTTACTGATCATATTATGTCGAATTAGACTTGATTTCAATCTATGAAAGGAGGGTAAATTCAACTCATCATAATATATTACAGTATCTATTTCCTTTGTATATGAATCATCGGAATGATCTCTAATTTTCATAAATATGTAGTCGGAAAACATTAATTCTAAATTGAGTATCTTACTTTCTACCACAGCATGATCAGAAACAGACGATGCATAGTAAAAGTTTACATCTAAATTTTCTTTATCTATTGTGTCTAAGGTATTACAAAGAGACATTAGTCTACTTAAGATAAAATTATCCATAATAAATAATCTATTAGTCCAATCTTTACTACCTCTTTTAATTGTAGAAATAGATAATAAAGCCTTTTGAAATTTAGATTTATAGGCTTTATAGTTATCTATATCATGAAACCAAATCACTAGAACGCCATTATTATTAATTGAGTCGTTCATGAGATACTTATCCAGAAAAGGACTTGATTGTTTTAGTTCATTTACTTTATTGTTTATGACTTGTACCCATCCGCTAAGTTTATTAGGAGCAAAGCTTTCAGTTTTATACCTTTTAGCTTCTAAAAAGATTCCTTGTTTTTTCTTGTTTAAATAGCCATCTTCATAAGTAAATAAAGAATCTATCCCATGACAAATACCATCAGCACCTGGAACGTCTATATTACAATCTCCTATTTTATTCCATCCTAATCGAGAGAATAATTTTGCCGCTTGTGTAGTCCAACGATCTCCATTTACGCTTTGGTCTTCTGCCATATTCAATTATTATTTTTCTTAATAGCCTCTTTTAATATTTGAAATGTATCATCAAAAATACTCTCAGAACATTTTATTGATATTCTTCCACTTTTCGATAGATCAATTTCTACTTGTTGGTCATTTAAATGAAAAATAAATTTGACCTTTGAAATATAATCCCCATATTCAGCTATTAGTTTCACTCCTTCTTCGTATTCTGCAACTCTAGAGGTAAAACGACCTATTACTTTTTCGCTGTGCCTGTAATGACTAATAGTCAAAGAACATACCTTTAAGAAATCAAATCTTTCATCTAATTCTTTCAATATTTTATGAGGAAAAATATTTGCTGAGATGATTGATTTTTCGTGTAAGAAACTTCTCAAAGCAGTTTTTACTCTAGTAATTTCTTTATTAGGACAGAAAAATTCAAGAGTTTGATTCTTAGAATCAATTGCAAAATCGTTTTCTATAAAAAAAAAGATTTCTTTTTTTCTTAATATCCTGTTTTTAGAATCAAATTCATGAATGAAAGAAGGCACTTTGGAAAGTACTGTACCCGTCAAGTAATTATTAAGTAGGTAGACATTCTTAAAACCAACGCCTTCTTCTTCAGAGTAAACAGATTTCTGCATTTTTTTATATACTTCTTTGATCCAAGTTGAACTTAGAGGAGAAATATTAAAAAGGACAACAGAGTATCTTTTATCTTCAGACATATAAGAGTTGAGGAGTTAGATAGATATTAAGACTGTTAGGATGGTATTGATTAGTTCAAATATATGATTTTATTTATATATTTTGATTAATTGTCTATAATATATCATATATAATAATTACATATTATGTTAAGTGACATAATGGATTGTTCAGTCAAAAAGCTAAAGATTTTTGTACTATAGTCTACTCTATTCCTTAACCTTCTCTTGTCTTGATGATGCCAAGAGGTTTCAGTGGTAAAGAAACCAAAGAAGAAATCTAAGATCAAATATACCGGGTCAACAGTGTCAAGCTAATGCTTGGGGGAAGCCTGGGTTGTTGTTGACTTGTGGGGTGTGTCTTGCTGCTTACTTTGAGGAACATGGTCAACGGAGTATTAAGGAAGCGGAGTTGGGGAATTTTGAGATGGTGGTGCAAGGGGAACTGTGAGGCATTATTGAAGAAATGGAAAATAGAATAATTGTCCATGAATTTGACGCCATATTAAGAATGTAATATATAACAGTCAAAATGAAACTATTTGTCAATTATATGTGTTGATTCTTGGCAAAACCTAAGTTAAATGGGGGTGTTTCTATCATAAAATGAGTGCTAAAATGGATAAAATAAATTTGTCAAACGAAGTATTAATAGATATTGCTAAAATGGTGGTAAAACTCCTTAGAAAAAAAATTAACCCCAGTTGTATATATAAGTATGAAGAATACACTTCATTTGGTCAATATAGTCATGTTTTAGATGAAGATATAGGGATATCTTATTACCATCATAAGGCTTCTTTCCATGGCAATGTAAATGGTGGTGGACATTTTTCTGGTACTATATATAGTAATAGAGTAACCATCGTATGTAGTCAAAGTAATAATACTACTTCTGTCAATCTTTAAATTAATTTGGGATGTTGACAGAAAAGGAGTGTCGATTTCTTGAGACAGAGTCATTACTACAAAGGTGGAGTCTTTTCACCCCCACTCCACAAACCCCAAAAGCCCACTATTCAACTCCTCCCGAATCATCTCCCAATTCGGCAAGAAACCATCCATATAATATAGAAAATTCTTATTGTGATGTCGCTCCAATAAATGCGTCATTTCATGGACCACCACATATTCCAGACATTGCATCGACTTCTTCGCCAATTCCAAATTCAACCAGATCCGGCGATCTGCTATATTGCATGTACCCCAATTAGTACGCATTTTCTTCACTCCCCAATCTGCCACTTGTACTTGCATCCGACCTTCCCATTTAGCAATTAATTCCGGAATATGTTTTTTTAACTCCGCTCGATACCATGCCTCCATCGCTTGTTCCTTCTGCTCACGAGTAGCTGTCTCTTTAATGTAAAGATTGATTTCCTGATGATTATTCAAGATCACTTTTGCAGGTCCTTTGTGAGGCACTAGATTTAATAAATAAGCCTGCCCTAAAAAATAATGCGTTTCTCGGTAAATATATTGGCGTTGACTTTGGCGAGGCTGGGCAGCTAACTTTTGTTGATTCTTTTTTATCCATGCTATTTTGGAAACAGCGAATAGGCGCACGGCTTCGTCACTTACTTTTAAAGGTGTGGCGATTCGTATTCTTCCTGTTGGTGGATGTACGGATAAGTGTAAATTTTTGATGTCTTTTCGAACCACCTCTATTTCATACTTCCCTACATTTATTTGCTGTGTTGTTTCAGTCATAGTCTGTTTGTGCAATAATAATAGCAAATATCCCTTCTAGTTTGTCTGCTGGTATGTGTTTTTTAATGGCATTCTTGACGGCTTTCTCTTTTATCCTATTCCCCTTCCATTTATTTTTTTTCGTACTTTTTACAATATTATCTAGTGCCAAAGCTAATAACTCATTATTGTCCAAGTTATCATACAAAGCCTGTTGTGCCTTTGTTTTTAGCGTATCTGGATATGTCGACGAACCGCTTGAATTACCTGCATTCTTTGCCAAATCTAATATCCTTTCTAAATACTCCTTGTAATCAATTGCCGCTTGTTTGCGCAAATCTACTAATTCTTTTAAAAGAATAGATAGTTTTTCGTAATACTTTGGATTCGTTGGAGCCCCTTCTGTGATGGCACTTCTCACATTATTCTCTATCGTTTCTGCCATTGATTTCTTATTCTTGCGAATATCTTCTGGCAAGTCCTCTAAGGCATCTTCTCCTCGTTCTACTATCAACTCTATTAGGGTCATGTTCTCGAAGGCTGATAATTTGGTGCTTGGCTCTGCATGGATATACATATCCAATAACTGCCGCATACCTGGTTCGTACAACTTCAAGTCAATGGCATCGCCACTATGGACTTTTATTTCTTCCCTCAGCTCTTTGTAATATTTCACCTCTGCTTTTATCTCTTGTGCTTCCTTTTTACTATAACCTGCTTTTTCCATTTCGTTGGCAATATTGGCATAGGCTCTAATAAGGGAAAGGACTAGCTTGTACAATGCTACCCGACGCATGGCATAGTTTTGAGCAAATTCTCCTACTGCTTCGTCATCATGGAAATAAACATAATAATCTGCCTTACCTTTTGGATGGGGTACAGGTTCACAAAACGCTTTAATGGTTTCCAAGGAAGTGTCCAATCGATCTTTGGCTTCTTCTAATCGATTTTTTAATAAACCTTTTACATCTTCTGGATCATAGTTACCCAAGGCATTTGTAGTATAGTCTGTGATAGAGGTCTTAATATCCTCAAAAAGGTCTTTATAATCAACGATATAGCCATATTCTTTGCTTATTCCATCCAAGCGATTGACTCGACAAATTGCTTGAAATAAGCCGTGGTCTTGCATTGTTTTATCTATATATAAATAGGTAGCTGAAGGAGCATCGAAACCTGTCAATAATTTATCTACCACAATTAATAATTTCATTTGGGCAGGTTGTGTTTTGAAAGTCTTTTTCACTTCTTTTTCAAAGACATCTGCGGCTTGCCCGTTAAGCATTTTTGTATAAATATTGTATTGCTTCAGCTTTTCGGTCAAAGCGGCTTCTCCAGTACTTTCCCCCTTTATATCACTAGGAGAAGGCACATAAGAAGTAATAATGGCACATTTTGTAAAACCATTTAGCTGAAATAATTCATAGTATTTACAAGCTTGATAGATACTGCTAGAGACGAGTATGGCATTACCATGTCCATCACACAAACGGGGCTTCATGTCAAAGTCTTGGATGATATCAAAAACTATTTTTTCTAAGCGAGACTTAGAACTCAATACTTTTTGCATCGTTCCCCAACGCTTTTTTAATTCTGTTTTAGCATAGTCATTTAATCCACTCGTCTTTGCCTCAAACCACTTGTCTATCCCTGCTTGATTAGTGATTTGCTGATCTACGTCTCTCGCTTCATATTGTAAATCCAATACTACTCCATCTTGTACTGCTTCATTAAATTTGTAGCTATGGATAAATGGTCCAAATATGTTGACGCTATTTTGCTTGTCTTTTTTTAGTAAAGGTGTACCTGTGAAACCAAATAGTAAGGCATTGCCCAGTATCTCTTTCATCGCTTTGTGCAGCTTGCCAGATTGGGTACGGTGACATTCATCTATAAATACATAGAGGTCGCCCTTTGCACTAAAATCCTTGGGTAAACTTCTTTTTAATTCTTCTATGAAGTCTTTGTAGTTGCCTTCTTCCTTTTTACTTTTTTTGCCGAATTTGTGGACTAAACTACATATCAAATTTTTATCTTTTGTGTTTAGCTGATTAATTAAATCAGTACCAGATTTAGTACGATAAATAGTTTCGCCTACACCATAGAACACGCCTTTTATTTGTTCGTCTAACTCTGTTCGGTCGGTAATAATTAGCACTCGACTATCGGTGACTGTGCTTAATATCCATTTAGCCAGCCAAACCATAGAAAGACTTTTGCCACTACCCTGTGTATGCCAATAAATACCTCCTTGTCGCCTCCTTACAAAGTCTTGTGCTGATTTTAAACCAAAGTATTGATTGTGGCGACAAAGTTTTTTAGCCCCTGCGTCAAATACTAAAAAATCTCGCAGCAATTCTATAAGGCGCTCTCGATGGCAGAGTTGTATCAATTCTTTATCTAATGCCAAATCAACGGTGGCGCATAGTGCATCTATTTCGGCATGTCTTAGATGTTGGTAGTTGGGGTCTTTGATTTCTTTCCATCTCAAATAATATTTGCCCGGTGTTTCGATTGTCCCATATCGGATACCTTGTGTATCATTGCCCGCCATCACGAGCTGCATAGTTGAAAAGAAGGATTGTATGAAAATAGATTGTTGATTATCCAGATTTTGGGTTATTCCTTTTGTAACATCTACTTTACCTTTTTTTAGTTCTATCACGCCTACCGCTATCCCATTGACATAAAAAACTACATCTGGCCGTTTGTTGTTTTCCCCTTCTACCGTAACTTCTTCAGCAATCGCAAAATCATTTTTAAGAGGTTCGTTCCAATTTATCAACCAGACGGTTTGATGGTTTTCTCCTGCTGCCTCTTTGATTTTGATGCCATAGCGTAGTAGACTATAGACGGCTTCATTTAGGTCATAGAGTTTTTTACCTTTTTCATTGGCTACTTTGCGCAATTCGTACAGGGCATTGTCTATTAGTTTTTGGCTATACCCTTGTTCTTTTAGCCACGACTTTAGAATGCCTTCTTCTATGTTGCTGTTATTGGGGCGTTCTTCCCAATTGCCAAGGTAGCGGTAGCCCATTGACGTAGACGTCAGTAGTTGGATGACTCTGTTTTGGGTGATTCTTTCTGATTCGCCGACTTTGCTCATGTGTTTGGGTTGATTAAAGGTAAATTGCCAAAGGTTAAATGCTTATAGAAAGTAGTCTATTATAAAAATGGTTCTAGCTGTGGCTTAATCTTTTCATATTCCTCAAGGCATTGCATAAAATAGGCCTGCATTGGTATAATATGATCTTCTTGATGTAAAAAATCTTGCATACTTTTTTCTAATCTAATCCCCGTGAATTTAACGCTAGGCTTTAAGTTATAGCCTTTCCATTTCATATCTTTGTTTCCTGTTTGATCTATGGTTTGTAAAACTTTCACTAATCCTGGTTTCTTTGTATTGTTTGCTTGTTCTTGAAAGTCAAATCTCAAAACAGGATAATTTGGGTAGTCAGGTGTATTAAAGTAAAAACCCATATTTATCCATATTCCATTGTTTTTTGAATGAACCGTATACCTCTCTTTCTCTTTCAAAGATTCCATTCTAGGATTACCTGTTTTTTCCTTACCCACTAACAGATGAAATTTAGGAATAATAGCATCTAATACATTATCCATCATTTTTATGCTATTGGAGAAATTGTTAAGTGCTAGAATATTTAACGGACTAAACTGATTATTGGAAGAGAGATTATTTTTGTTCATAAAAAATAGTAATTCTTTGATGATAGAATGGTCAGTATATTTTTTTAAAAATAAATAAATTTGATACCATCTAAGCTGTATAAATTTAATTGGGCGTTTACATTTTTCTAGAATTGCTGTTTCGTTTTTGGGGTCGAAATCTCTGGTAATATAAATTAAAACCCGCTCCTCTATTCCTGTAATATTATCTAATTGTTCTGCATACCGTGGTAGTTGATCTTCTTGTTCGTCCGCACCTACTTTATTTTCAAAGAAAATTATACTAGTATTAGATGAAAGCACCATATCTGGTTTACTATCCGTTTGTTGTTGATAGGCTGGCAATTTTTTTAAAAATACCTGTGTCCTTAGAGAATACTCCTTATCAACTTGCTTAGTAATATCAAAAAAAATTAAAAATTCTTCTAATATCTCCAACTCTACTAACAAACAATAGGCAAAAATTTCTGTTAAGAAATCTTCTGTTGGTTTCGTATCACCATATAAGCGTAATAACTGATTAAACAGACTCATACCAACCTCGTTTTGCCCGTCAATAATTCCTGCATCATCCCTTGCTTGATGCTTTGGTATTTGGCGCGTTGTTGTTCTAGGATTTCTATTTCGGTGTCCATGTCGGTTAGAACCTGAGCGATGGCTTTTTGTTCTTGAAGTGTTGAAGGCATAGATAAAGGACAATCTAATACATCATCTCTTCTTAAATTAGTTTGTTTGACTCCATCATCAAATCCTAGATAATATGGGTGTCTATTTATTAGGTAAAATAGAAATTTGGATGATGAACTTTTAGATGTCAATGCACATATCCTTTGATTTAGAGTATAATGCTTACCCTCACCAATATAAAAACATTTTGCTATTGCCTTTCCATTTGGAATATCACTCATAACCATAACTATATCATTTGTATATACAGGGCACAAACAATTATTAGAATATTTTTTTACTTTTCCTTCAGTGGAAACAAACTTTGAATTGATTACGATAAATTGGCCATGTTTTGAAATGCTATTTTCATGTGCTTTACCATTCTTAAATTCAACTACATCTCCTAAGTTCTTCACCTCCCACGCCCCACTAAACCCCTCCAACCGCTTTCCTCCTTCCGCTGGCGGAGTCAACAATTGCTGCATCGCTCCTTGTTTGATCGCTCGTTTTTTGGCGATGAGTTGGTCGAGGGATTGGAGTAAGTGGTCTATGTCGGAGAGGGCGGTGGCTATGGCTTTTTGTTCTTTTAAAGGAGGAAGAAGAACCAAATATTTACCAACAGATTCCTGCGATATACCAAAAAACGTAGTCCCTGATTTATTTAATTCAATAAAGTCTTCAAAACGCTTAGAAGCAAGTTGATAATAAAGAAATTTAGGCACATAAGAATTTCTTATTGGTCGAAATAATAGTAAATGACTATTTAAAGAAGCTAAACTAGGAAAGGGAATATCATCTACATAAAGTAACTTGCCAATGGTGCCATCTTTTGTCATTAACACATCTCCTTTAGCTAGTTGTATCTGTTTTGCTTCTTCGTATCTCTTCATAGAAATACGATATACCTCTTCCCATCTTATTGCCCCATCCTTAAAATTCATGCCTGTAATCAAAAAAGGCTCATGGGGATTCATAGTGAATTCAACTTTCTTTAATCCTTGCCATCCTATCCTTCCATTCATTAGGCTAACTTCTTTTAATGGTCTTTTCTTCCATATACTAATATCTTCTGAATCCAAATTTTTATTTATCATTTCTTTAATTTCCATACCATTCCCATTTTTTTAAGATGAACAGATACTTTATTTCTCATCGCTACTACTCTATCCGCCAAAGCTGGCATTGTATATTCATACCGCTCCGCAAGGTCACTAATACGCTGTGTCAAGCGTTGCGACACTCGGTCTATCTCGCCATGTATATCCTTGCGTAGGCTAGCCATCCATTTATCATCCACTACTAGCACCTTAATTTCTTCGGGTGTCAGTACCTTGTATTTAGCGATGAGTTTCTCGTCTAAATCTTCCTCTGCTTCTTTGATTTTCTTTTTAGTAGCAGCAATAGCATTATTTATTTTTATCCATTGCTGTAGTACTGCTAACTCTTCCCTATCGACCTTGTTGCCTTTAATCAGCTTAATCCTTTTAGCAACATCTCCTTTACTGATATTGCCCTTATCATTAATCACTTCCGTAAATAGTCCATCTTCCCCACTATGCTCTTCTACCAGTTCTTCCAATGCTTGAATAAAAGCGTCCCGTTCTGTTTCTAATGCTATTATTGCTCTCTTTTCCGCATCAAAATAGCGATTAATAACCAGCTCCTTTGGTACTAAATCACAATCCCACCCTTTCGGCTTTTTCTTTTCTTTGTCCTTGTCGCTATACACTAAATACATCTCTGCCGCCCATCCATCTTCCGAAATAATATAGCAATCATCCTTCATCGTAGCCGCCCAATAATTCATAAGATGCTGGTACATATCATACTTATCAATCAAAGGCTTATCGGTATAATCAGCCAATAGTTTTTCTGCAATCTGTATAATGACTTTTTTAGGCTGGCAATTTTGAGTAAGTCCTTTTAGGTAAGGGTTAAACTTTTTATCCCAACTAGCGAAGATCCCTTTCATTTCCGTCAAAAAGCCCACAAACTCGGGATTAGAGAAAATAGTTGGTTTAATAGCTTCCTTCCCTACTCGCAGTTGGCTATAATCAGGTCGCTCGCTCTTCGTCAATAAGACCTTTCGCAGATTCGGGAAAACCGTCCAAAAGTGATCCAATTGTTCAATATCTCTATTGGGTATTCCTCCTAAAAGATGTGCTTCAATGTCTTGAATATCTTCTATTTCTTGGCCATCTATATAGCGAGGGATATTCAAATTGTACTCATTTTTTTCAATATCCTGATGGGATACTAAGCGAGCATATTTCGAGTCTCGTTTATCTTGGTTATTAAATATGGCTACAATTTTATGAATGTCCTGCTCCCGCAAGCGATTTTTATTCCCATCCTTAATAAATCCTTTGCTGGCATCCATGATAAAGATGGCTTTACGCCCAGCAGCCCCTTCTTTATCAATAATAATAATAATACAAGCAGGAATACCCGTGCCGTAAAACAAGTTAGCAGGTAAGCCAATAATACCTTTTATATATCCTGTCTTAATCAAATTCTTTCGAATAGTCGCTTCTGCATTCCCCCGAAATAACACCCCATGCGGCAAGATGACTGCCGCTTTACCTTTACCTTTCAAGGACCGAATAACATGCAGCAAATAAGCATAATCGCCATTTTTGGAAGGCGGTACCCCATAGTTATCAAACCGCTGATAAGGGTCTTCTTCGGGATTAAACCCATTCCCCCAAGCCTTATCCGAAAAAGGTGGATTAGCCACCACAAAATCAAAGGTCTCTAAACCATCTAATTTGTTTTTAAAATACGGAGTCGACAAGGTATTGTCCTGCCAGATTTCTGCATCTGGATATTGGTGCAACCACATATTCATTACCGCTAAGGCACGAGTAGCATTGTCTTTTTCTTGCCCATAGATCGTAATACCTTCAGGTGCTTCATCCGCCGCTTTAAGTAACAAAGATCCAGAGCCACAAGTCGGGTCATAAATAGTCTGGTCTTGACTAACTGATTTAGAAATACCTACTACTTTCGCCAATATCCTAGATACTTCAGAAGGCGTATAAAATTGTCCTTTACTCTTACCCGATTCCGTAGCGAAGTTACGCATCAAATACTCGTAAGCATCGCCCAATATATCATCCCCATCTGCTCGGTTCTTACTAAAGTTGAGGGCTGGATTCTCGAATAAAGCAATCAGGTTCGTCAATCGGTCCATCATATCCTTACCCTTTCCTAGCTTATCGGGATCATTAAAGTTGGCAACCGTGATAATACCCGTTAGGTCGTTCGCTTTAGCGAGACGGCCAATAATGAGGTTTAGATTATCGCCAATTTCCGCTTTGTTTTTCCAATAAATCATATCCTTAAAGCTGCCGCCTTCTCCAAGCTTTTTGCCTTTGGGTACTTCGATAACGCTATCCTGTTCCTCCCCATATCTGTCGCTGATGTATTTTACAAAGAGCAGTACTAAAATGTAGTCTTTGTATTGGGAGGCGTCCATGCCGCCTCGTAGCTCGTCGCAGGATTTCCATAGTGTGGAATAGAGTTGTGATTTTTTGATTGCCATATATTTAGTTCTTGGTTATCCATAGGCATTTATTTAATTGTGCCCCAGGTAGACCATTCATTTTTAACAATTCTTTTCTACTTATCTTAAATTTCTTTGCAGCCATATCAAGAGAAATAGGCTCATCAATTGCTTTTATTATTGTATTTACTCCTCTTTTGATAAGTAAATAAGTATTAGGGTGATAAGTTCTACAATTACCATTAAGCTTATTTAGCTGGCGAATACTCTTAATATTTATATTGTGTTTTTTAGTATTTATGAATTTTTCGTAGCCATCATGATCGTGATGAGTTTTTAAATCATTACTGCCATCAACAATTTCACTTAGACCTTCATCAGGTCTAACCAAATGACGTAAAGCTTTTTCTCCAGTATACAGCACAATTTTATCTTTAGTGCCTACAATGCTATTGTTGTTATATTCATTAGGATACCTTGCTTTTACTTCTTTTGCTAATTCACTATTTAATTTTTTAAGTTCTGACACTAAATTTTTAAATTCTCTATCTTCTCCTACATAGTGGATATGGTTAGGGGATGGAACGGGTTCTGGAGAAATAGGTCTGTTTCTTAAGAAACCCAAAAAGTCTAAAATCTTAACTTCCTCTAAATAAGCCTTATTTTCAGAATCCAATACACAAGCGGATGCAAAATGAAAAAGACCTAAATCTTTTTCTTTAGTTTGGCTATAAAAACGGGCAAGTATTAAATGCCAAGTTGGGTTTTCTTTTTGGTGGGTAAATATATTATTTAATAGGTACTCTTTCTTGTTTACATCTTCTTTATTATGCCATACATCCCAATCATTTTCAAAGCTTTCAGCTCCAGATATTTTCTTTATTTTAGCATTTAAGACAATATCATATTGTTTAGTCACGACTACACGGAAGTCGTATAATGCAAGTAATACAACTTTATCTTTACTTTGATCTGCACTTGCTAAAATTTTGCTTACTTGATTGGAATAACTCACATCTACCAACTTAGCCATTCTTAGCAAAAATAAAAGATCTTCTTTGTTAGTAGGAATAATAATTCGGTCTAACAGGAGCATTAAATCTTTTGCTTGCTGTGCTATCTCCTCGCTAATGACAGTATATAGCTCTTTACGATCCGTATGTAAATACTGTAAAATTTCTAATCGTTGAATCCATTCCTTTCTTTTAGCATATTCCGTTGTATTATCATAACTAAATCCCTTGTTGTAGTAATTAGCACATTCCTTCAATTGATTTTTACTCGCAATTTTAGAATAATGAAGATCCGCAAATTTGTAATTAATGGTCGCTCTTTGAATAAAATCTTGTTCATTAGTAGCTTCATCAATTTTTCTCAAATATTTCAAAGCTGTTTTTTCATTCTCTTGTGCTTCAATATTGTCTTTAATATTTTTTAAGCATTTATCTACTATATTCCAATAAACAATAGGCCCTAATTTGCCTTCAAAAGAATTAGCTATTGCCATTCTGGGTAAAGAGCGCCCACTCTTACCAACTTGTCGAATAAATGATTTAGTTGGTTCTTGCATAAGATTATAGTTATAACTAATCTCTTCTTGCTGATTACACTTAATTCGATATTCTCCCCAAAGCACCATATCTACCTTTTCAACAATCTCTGCTCGTTCATAAGCATCCTTCTCATTATAAACTGGGTAATCATATCTACAATCTAAAACAACTTCTACACCATCTGCTTTAAACAAGGATATAAGTTCTTCTTGCACAATTATTTCTGGGGATTCCATTTTCGGACATCGACTCGGAAGATTGAACAGAGTAATCAATATATTAAATGTTTTATCGGAATCAAATTTAGTCTCACACAAGCCCTTTTTTCTAAGTAATTTTTCTACAAATTTTTGAATTTCACGCCTGCCTGATGATGTAATTTCCTCTCTAAAATCGGCCAAATCCAATGAAATATAATCATAATTATCAACAAGATTGTATCTGTTCCTTATTTCTGCGGTGACTTGAACCCAATCTTCCTTTATCAGTTTAAATTCTAAAAACAGCACTTTTTTAATACTATCCCCCCTTCCTCCTGATAGAATATTAAAAAATTCACTTTCTTTATATTCCTCATTAAAAACTACTCGATGTGCTGCTGATTTTTCTTTACTGATAACTTTACAATCCGAAAAATCGGTTAGAACAGATTTAAAAGCTTTAGAAATATTAAGAAGCCTTTCATCATTTGTAGGATAGTTATGTATAGCTATACCTTCGCAAGCAATAGATTGAGCATACACATTAATCCCCGCTAGTATAATGGTAAAAAGCAGTAAATATCTTTTCATAATTAATAACTTTTAGAGACATTGGTAATTAATTTTCTTTTCTATGGCTCGGTGAACTTCTAAAGAAATAGAATAATCTGAACAGGGATGATTTTCATTAGTTATCCACTCCAAAGTATATTCTCCTTCTGGTACTGTTTTTTCTATAACATAAAAATGATTGCCATTTCTTGTTGGAATAAGCTCTACGCTTTGCTTATCATTTTTGAGATAAACAGGAACAGACATCTGTCCTATTTTATCTACATATATAACTAAAGAAACTTTAAATTTTTTTTTAGCTTTTGAAGCTATAGGAACCACAGAAAGAACCTCTTTTTTGGCTGGTACTTTATAAAACGACCTAATAATGATTTTTACATTGTCATACTCCGCTCGTATATCTTCATAAAAAGCAGCATCACTCAAAGAAGTATCCTTGCATCGAAGTTGTATATAAGCACAGAATAAATCTTTTTCTAGTAGGACAAGATTCGTTAACTCTGGAAAACGATCAACAATGTTTTGTACCACCATTTTTGTTTCTACCTTCTTATTATTTTGCTTATAGGAAGCAGCTAATTGTAAGTCTATATACTTTTTAATAAGTTGATTGAAAGACACCTCCCCTCTTGCTTGTGCCTTATTATCTAAAGTAGTCGTCGTCGTAGTAGAATCTCGATAATCTCCTCCTACCTTACCAAAAGGACAGTTACAACGCGCATACATTTCAGAACTTGATGTGTTGGTAAGTTCATTGTTATTTTTTGACGATTCTTCACTTTCACAAGAAGCAATAAAGAGTATTAAGTAAGAAAAAGTTATTATTAAGGCAATCCTCATTTCTCATTTTTGAATTTGGGCTATTTAAAATGATAATACTATCAAAGTAGTTAAAACGCTCCTCCGTACGCTACCAATGGCAGTAACAAAAATATTAGCGTATCTTATATTAATAATCTGGAAATAAAAAGCAGAATAGTAAGGCTAGAAGCTATTATAATATTTATCTCTGTACCAGATTAAATTTCAATTCTAAACTATTCTCAGACTTTGGTATAAAGCAGCCCAAAAACAGTTTTTAAGAGTGCAAGATACTAAAGTATAGTCATTTTTTTTAATACATTTAGGTTGTAAGTTACTCTCATATTGTATAATATCTAATAAAATTAGTTACTATTTTTAGAATACTAGGAAGTAGATATTAAAGCGTTTGGAAAGAAACAAAATTGTTTATTGATAGAATGATTTTTTTTCAAAAGAACCAGATACAAAAAGAATTAAAGAGTCATGCGTTTACGTCCAAAATTTCATGCCTTGACTGTACAAAATCATTAACCAAAGCAAATGGTTTCATATTGTTATAATTGTCATTTACAGACAATAATAACGAAAAAGTAAGTTGATAAATTGGTCGAAAAAATAGCACCTGGATAAAAAGAATTGCTGTAGTATATAGAAATTGTCTAAATAAATACCATTCAAGACCTTTAGTGTAATATTAGAAAAATAATTCGCTCTCTAACCATATATTTTATTATATGGAATGAATCACTCCTTTATAGTTACCCATCTTCTTTTAATCCCCTTCATATCCACCTAGAATGGGCATCATTTTCACTTACCACTCCCCCACCCGACCAAAAATGGACGCCCATTCGGGATCCAATAGACAATCAGGGGATTAAGGACTTTTCAGTACACCTTCCTTTGAAACTGCCTTACTTTTTCCATTCCCTCCAGCATTCCTTTTTTCTACTACAAAACTAGGCAGGAAGGCAATATTAGCACAAGGGTACGTCCTGTCGTCCTATAGCACTCATTTTTTAATAAAAAATAAGCAGCTACCCCTTGCTGCTAGTAGTGCCTTCTTGCCTTACAGTAAGTAGTCCAAAAAAGGAACTCCTCCGTTATGAATGGAAAATAGCAACGCAGCAAGCCAAAGCGGTTGCCTTCCAATTAAATAAAAGGAAGCTCCTTGTTATAAATTCTTAACTTCTACTGTTTAGAGTGTGAGTTTAACAGCAAACACACAAGCAGTACAAAACAATGTATTATGAATAATAATCAAGCGGTAGCTATGGAAGAAACAAGTACTACCCTCTCCTTAAAGGAATGTCTCCAAATCAGTAGGTTTAATTATCGAGTGATTACGAGTGCAGACCAAACAGAACTAAAAGCCTTTGCTATTCGATTACAAGAAGAAGGACAATTAACGCCTATTAGAATTGCAGTATTGATTGAGGAAGCTTTACAAAACGAACAACTACAAGAACTTTGTAAAAACGGAAACCAACTCTTGATTGATGGAGAACGACGACTCTGCGGAATGGAAATCGCTAATCAAATGAATGCTGATTCATTTGCAAGCGTGAAAGTAGAGTTTATTCCTGTCCATTCCTTACCTCAATTTCTATCCCTACAGATAGCTTTTAATATGGACAGAAAGAATACCTCTTTTGTAGAAGATGGGGTAGCTTTTAAGCGATATATTGAGCATGGAGGAAATAAAAGAGACTTATTATCTACGATCCAATTTCCTGCAGGAATCAACAGTCGAAAAGCTAGAATGCAATATATTACCGAACGTATTGATCTAGTGGCTTTACATCCTAGCCTTTATCCTTTCTTGAATAGTGGAATTTTAAAGTCCTATAAATCCAAACCCCATCAAGGTTATCTAGTAATGGGTATGGAACAGGATATGCAAGAAGCATTAGCCAAAGAGTTTCAAGAAGCCCCTGTCACTAAATCAGATGATAGTTTACTAGGCTTCTTTAATAGGTTTCGGGTAGCCTTTGAACTCGATACCGTACCATTTGATACAACTGATGAAAATCTAGGGATTGAAGAATACGACACAAAAGCCTGTACGGGATGCCGATACTTAAAACTAGTTCAAGAACAAGATTGGCGAGACAAAGTGGTAGAACAAACCTACTGCTTTCAATCTAAATGTTATAAAGCGAAGAAAGAAAAGCAAATAGCGGTTTTAGCGACTCAATTAGCAGATCAGAAAATACCATTTGTCCTACTTAATGAACAATATGATAATGGTTGGGGCGGCAAGGCAGCAGAGGAAGAATTAGAAAATGGTCAAAAGATGATTCGATACTATGAGATTGTGAAGCAAGGTTCTTGTCCACATATTGTTGCAGGAATTCCCGATGGCAGTTATCAATCTCAATCTTTACCCAAAGGAAAGGTACTCTATGTATGCCCTGCTAAATCTAAATGCCTAGTGCATCATCCGCAGAAAAAACAGCAACAGGAATATAAACGCTCAGAGCGATTAGTCCAAGAAAAACAAAATACAGAGCGATCGACTAGAATGTTGACCGCTATAGAATGGGGAAAGCAACTATTGCAACAAGATACCCTTTCATTAATTATAGAACAGCTGCAAGGACAATTTCTGTTGTATGGGTTTGAAGCTTTGTATCGCTCTAGTTCATCAGATGTAACAAATACTTTTGCCATCCTTTTAGGAATCAAGAAAGGCGAATACTTTGATACCTACCCTATCAATCGCTTAGTAGAGAGCCTAGAGAAATATGGTAAAGAGAAATCTTATCAAGCCTTACTACTAGCTTATCTATTTCATGATTATGACCAACATTGGGAATCAGTAGCAAAATGGGGTGAACTGGCAAAGCTAGATTTTACAAAGATGTATCAGCAGAATCTAGACCTTAGTATGGAGGAACTAGAAATCAATCATCAGAAACGACAACAGGGATGGCAGGAAAAGGAACAAACCTTGCGCAATAAGATATACGCCCTGTATTTCAAATTACCGTATCAAGTAGGTATATGGAATTGGAAGAGTAAGAAACAACTATTGAAGGTGTTAAGTGATGAAGCCAAAGGACGTAAGGCTTGTCGGTTAGTAGGCGTCTCTCTAAAAGATATAGAATATCTTCCAGAACAGGTGCTACAAAAACTAAGAGGCAAGAAAGCAGAACTGGACCTCTTGTTTCCAGATTTTAGTTTGTCTCAGCAAGAAATAGACTTTCTAGAAACCTACAAAAAAGCAAGTTGTCGAAAGTTGAAAAATCCAGTACCTACAAAATGGAGTACGCCAACAAACATGGTAGCTATTTTCTTGAAGGCTTGTATAGGGATTGCCACAGAAACAGATAAAGCAATTGCGGTAGCAGCTTTTATTACAGCAATAATTCAAGAGAAAAAAATTAGGCTTCCTCTACTCCACTCTGAATGTATATCCATCATCAAGAAGGTGTCTAATCAGCAGGACTTATCTTATTTGCTAGATAAAAAACAAGGAGAAATTCAATTGACAGCGGATAGTGAAAAAAAGAATAGTCAATGAGTTAGTGTATTAAACAGGTTGGTACATTCCAACCTGTTTAATTAATAGCGTTTCGATAAGTCAGAAAATTTATTGGATTTTCTGACTTGACTCATCCAATAAAATATCAAAAGAAATAAACAAATGAGTAAGATTTTAAAAATCCAATAACAGTAATTCTGGATATGCCTATACATAAAATTTACTAAAATATTATTAACCTATCTAGGTGTAATTTTGAGCACCAAAATCTCTAATTTGAAAAAATGACTGTTGTTATTGGACCGCTAAAAGCTACATTCTGTAAAAAAGATATTGCTGTAGCGCGTCAAGAGTCTGGGTTTCCTACTCTTTTTTAAGCCCTTCTTAACTAGACCAATTCCGAGATTATAGATTCCAGATTAATTATTTGGAACTAATCACTATTTTCTTGGATAGCCAGGTATTCTACTTTAATACCATAAAGGATCGCCTTATAAATCATATCCATAGATTCAAAAGGTAAGGTCCTAAAAAAGGAACGGACATCTTCCCATATGTATTTTTTCCACTTCTTTTTTGCTAGTACTTTTTGGAAAACTTCATTACTAAGCTGCTGTATCTGATCTATCAAAAATGCTAGCATCATCAATAAGGCAAAATTAGTGCATAAATTTTTCTCCCCATGACCAAAATTATGCTTAAAGTTATAACCTTGATTCTTTAGAGTATTGAAGGTCTCATTTTCTATCTTCCAGCGTGCTCGTCCCGCTTTTTCTATTTTTTCTACATTCTCTTGTGTTACGCTAATATCTGTTATCCAATCAAACCGCTTCAGTATTTTGTTTGTGGTAATTGAACGCTCCTCGTAATGGACAAAATTCACTTTCATCTCTTTGTGTGCTTCATTCAAATATAAGCCATTTACATAATGATACACTTTGAGGATTTTGTCTTCTTTAAGCTCTAGTACTTTAACGACTGGTTTATCTGCTACAGGCTTCTCTATACCATGCCATTTGTATAGTTTATGCGCTTTGGCTGCAGCTTTTTTATTGGCCAGTCTTTCTGCATCCGTTATTTCTAATAGATGCTCGTACTGCTTAATAACGCTTCCCGCTCCGCTTCCTTCTTTGACGCATATTATATACTTATCTCCTGTACTCTGTATTTTCTGAATATGTGGACCATTTGCAAATAAGGCATCTTCTAGTCGAATGAATTTTAAATCCATATGCCGAGTCCGAGTTTTATCAAATAAGCGGATGGCTGCATTAATTTCACAATCGTTTTTCGTTTGTCCATCTTGATGTACAATTGGCTCCTCACATAAAGGAATCACTATTTTCTTTGTGGGATGTGTAATCACAGAAGCTAACATAGAATGAGAATAAGTTATCGTTCCATCGCTATGATTGCGTTCTAAGCAGTTAACACAATTCACACTTTTGCTACTGAAATGATGTACGCCATCAACGGCTAATAATAAATAACCTGGAAAATATTCAAATTCTTTGAGCAACTCTTTTTGTTGAATCTTTTTAATTACTTCCCGTTTGACTCGTTCAATCTGAATAGGTACAATTTCATCTAATACCTCCCGCATCTGTCCATCTGAAGGAGGATTATTAATTTTATATATTCTCTTTAAGTTTTCTAATCGCTCTGTAATTTGATTGTTGTAACTTAACAGAGAACTATCTTTTAAGGAAAATACTGCCAGTCCACTTTGCACACAATCTCCTATACTATACTGCTTATTCGCTCCTCGATGGTCCTTAAATTTATCAAATTGCGCTTTAGTATACTTAAATAGCTCGTCTATCTTTATATTTTTCATAAGCACAAGATAGGTATTTGATCCTATTTTGCCTATATCTAGAATTGCTGTCCAATAAAGACTTTGGAAAAGTAAACCTTACTACTACGTTAAATACTTCTATTTTACAGCAATGACAATTACAGAGATACTAAAAAGAATCAACAAAAAACGAATAGCCTGTATCCTGCAAGATAAACCCAACGCTATGTCGCTACTATATCAGCTAGTGCATATAGCGATAGAAGCAGATCAAACGAAGCCCCTACCCCAGACTGTAAGTAATAATTCAATAGTGGTTCTTCGTCACTTTTGGTGATAATTGGCTACCAGTCGGATAGCACCTTCTTTTTCAGAAGTTCAAAACTTCCCCTGCCATACATTTGACGCTTGATGTTTTTTAGCCGATTTACCTGTCCCTCGACTTGCCCATTACTCCATTCAAGTGTACATGCATTTTTTATAGCATCATAATCTTGCATAAGATTCTTAGCAAATGTCATTATAACTTCTTTGCCACTTTCTATTGCATCTTCTATCCATTGATCCAAGAGGTCAGATTTTTTATTAACTAGAATATCCTTATATCTTTTTGCAAGCTCGCTTGCTTGTTTCGCTTGAGGACAATGTTCAAATAACAAATCTAGATAGTGCTGTTCCTTTGGTTTCAATTTATCTGCTTCTCTATACATTAAAAAACTAAGCCGCCTTGCAGAATATACTTTTACAGGCACACTATTTTTTGAAGTACCACCATCATTTTCTTTAGTGAAGTTTTTGATCATATACCTATAAATGCTTACGAAAGACCCATCGAATCCTTGCTCCTTAATTTCTCTCCATAATTGATGATAGTTTTGTTCGCCCTCTTGCCACCTCTTAGTAAGGTAAGTGCTGAACTTACTCGCTTTTGGTGCTTGACGAGGTGGAGTTATTCTTTTAGGGAACTCATCGTACTCCATGTATTTAGATACTGTTGAACGATTTATTTGTAATCTCCGACTAATCTCTCGTTGCGATATTCCTTTTTTCTGAAGTTTTTTAACTTCTTTAAATAGTAACTCATACTTAGATGGAGCATCTTTACTTTCTTTAGTAATATCTTGGTTGCAGTTATCCTTACAAGAATCCATTAATTTTAAAGCTTCTGTAATCTTAGCTTGTTCTGCCTCTGCTATTTGAACCGCTACTTTTCGACTAGCTTGATTATATCTATTCATTAATCGCTTTAAAGCATCCGTCATATTTTTTATTAGATGCCATCTGTCAGCTACTTGAATAGCATCTGGTGCTCCTTGTTCTATTGCTTCTGCGTAGGCGGTGGCTCTATCTCTACTGACTATTTCAACACCTGGATGTGCTTCCAACCATTTTACAACTGCCTCCGTTTCTCTACTCGGGATTAAATCAATAGGCTTACGTTTTTCTAAATCAACCATAATGGTTCCATACACTTGACCTTTCCTAATTGCCCAATCATCAATTCCTAATACACGAGGTGTTTCCACTTCATTTTCTTCTGGTGTATTTAATAGTCTTAAAATAGTAGAAGCACTTATTGGTAGCCCTAAGCCTTTGCTTAATTTAGCACCTACATTTCCACCAGCAGCCATCCCTATAGATGTTAATTTATCACGTTGTCTATCTGTGCGCCGTGCATAAGGAGGTAATCTTTCAAATCGTTGAGTAAAAATTATTCTTTCACAGGCATCTTCTTTACAAAAAAACTTGTGTACTTTCAGGACAATCTTAATAGCAAAGCCTGCCCAAGGTAAATCTGCCACCTCTCGTGTGTAGCTACTGTGAACAGAATCACTAGGGGTTTTACATATTGGACACAAGGATTTCTTCTGAGAAATAGTGGTAATCTTTAGGCATTCTTCCTCCATCTCCACCCGCTCTAAAGTCAAGCCTGAAATATCGGGTAGTAATACATCGAGTCTCATCCCCGAAATCTAAGAATTAGCTACATTTTTACCAAGTATCACCAAAAGTGACGAAGAACCTCAATAGTGTACCATAATTTTAATTGAAAAGTGTACCACTTAGCAATTCATATTTCGAAGTTGTTTAAAAATGATTTGTTTGAATTCTAATAAGGATTAGAGAAAAAGCCATGTAATGCAAACTCATCCATGTATCAGATTTGGTTTCGAATCTAACTAACAATGCCTTAAAAGCATCAATCCAAGCATTTGTTCTCTCTACAGAAAAACGTTCTTTATATAATTCATCATCTAAAAGTGGTTGATTATCAGTATTCTTTGAATTACGTTTATTAAAATCAATATTAGCAATAATATCTTTTGAAAAACATATTTCTCTGAAACCTTCGCTATCAAAACCTGCATCTGCATTTAGAAACAATCCGTTTGTTTCTATTTGAGCAGCCTCTATATCCGACAACATTTTAGTGAAGAAAATTTCGATCTTAAAAAGGTCATTATGATTACCACTAATAGGTGCTGACATAGCTAATGGAAGACCTTGTCTATCGGTTAAAAATAGCGCATTAGTAGTTTTAGATTTTTTACGATTTTGATAAGCTACTGCATCTCCACCTCTTTTGGCGGGGGTATGAGAACCATCTAATTGTACAGAGGACATATCTAGTTTTGATCTGTTTATGGACAGATTTTTTGTCCACATCTTTTTCCATGATCCATCTTTAGACCATTTTCTAAAGTGGTAATAGATTGAATTCCAGCTAATTAGTATTCGACTACAAAAAGCAGAAATAGGTAGTTCTCTCCATTGGCATCCACTTTTGAGGCGATAAATAATTGCTTTAACAATTCGCCATAAAGGAACTTTTGTTTTTCTACCTAAATTAGATTGGCTCAAATAGGGTAATAAATTTTCTGTTATGAACTTTTTAGATAAATTTACATACATGTTGTGGAAGCTTTTAAATTGTTGTGTGTGAGAACTTTCAATTTAATGCTTTTGCAACATTTATTATAATCTGTCTTTTTTGAGCCTTCTATTTTTAAACAACTTCTTCTGGATAAAATCATTGCTCTATCAAATAATATTATATTTGTCATGCCCTTTGAGGTTTGTGAGGACGTTCCAAAACAAGGGTGCAAACTCATTTTTGCAAGCAGTTTGGCCACTACTGACAATAAGTGGTAAAGGTTCAATCAAATACGTAATGATTGGACCTTTTTTTTGAGTAGTAATTGCAAACATAGATTTGCTGTAAAATGTCCTTATGTCGCTTTTGTTTTTCTTATTCAAACGGTAAAGGTCGATAATCAGGAAGTTCGATAGGTACGTCTTCCTCTTCTATTTCATTCGCCGTCGCCAGCACCTGCTGAGTAAGTATCCACTTTTTGGTTTCTTTTACTCTAAAGGAATTACCTTTCATATTGACAAGGAATGCTTTATGGGTCAACCGATCTACCATAGCAGCTGTCAAAACGGGATCACCAAAGATTTCACTCCACCGATCAAATGATAAGTTGGTGGTAATGATGGTTGATTTCCTACCTGCTCTAAGGGATAAATGGGTAAAGAGCAATTCTGCTGCTTCTTTATCAAAGGAGATATACCCAAATTCATCACAAATTACTAGATCATATTTTTCAAATTTACTCTCTAGTTGGCGCCTCCAATTACTGGAGCGACTCTCTTTTATTTGTGTGATCAATCGCGGAAGTGTAGTGAATAACACTTTGTAGTCTTCCATACAAGCTTTAATTCCTAGAGCAATAGCAATATGAGTCTTCCCTGTACCAGGATTACCAGCAAGAACTACATTCTGGCCACTATCTATAAAATCTAGTCGTTCTAGTTGGCTTAATTTTTTAAGAGCATCTTTAGGTAATTCTTCTCTTTTCAAATCATGCAAGTACTTTTTATAAGGAAACCCTGCTCTACGGATGCGTTGTTTTTTACGACTGTCTGTTCTGTTGATCCATTCCAGTTGCATCAATTCTAAGAGATAGGCCTCATAGCTCTTATTTTCCTGCGCTGCCTGTTGAGCTTTCTCCAAGTACTCTCTTCTAAAAGAAGGTAGTCGTAGGAGTTTAGAATAATGAATGATTTGTTCTTTTAAAGATTGGCTCATTTGTTTACAAATTCCTGATGATTAATAATTCTATTAACTACCAGCTAATAATTGACTTAGCTGCTTTAACTGCTCCCTTGATAAAAGTTCAATTTCTCCTTCCTCTATTATTTCTTCTTCGGTAGGGGTATGTTCTAGGCGAATTTTGATTTTATCAAGCGTAATCATCCTGCATCCCAATCGAAATAACTCATTAATAGCTTGCTGAATTTGAGAAGAACTCAAGGAGTGGTTTCTTTGATAGTGCAATAATTCAATGAACGATTTGGGCTGTTCTTGGAAGTGTTGAAAATAAATATTTCTCAATGCTTCTTCAGCTTGTTGTAATGCTACAGACCGTTTTAAAGCCCCTGGTTTACGTTGTAAAGAATTTAGATAGTGAGATAAATCTAAGTACCACTCAGAGTTCGTATGTCTTCGCTGATGGGATGCCACCAGCTGACGATTGAGGTATACAACTAAGCGATTTGCATATAATTTCACATCTACTCGTTTTCCTACATATTGCTCTGGTATAGAGTAATGGTTCGACTTTACACAAATGGTAGCGTATTTGTCTACCCGATAAGTTTGTAATTCACTACAATCCAACTCTGCTGTTGGGCAATTAAAAAATACAGTTCGTTCTTGTTCTAGTAGTTTAGATGCTGTCTCCTTTTTAGTAGTTTGCTCCTTATTATTTAAAACGGTCAATACCTCTTCCAAGTGCTCATTAGCCTGTGCAAGGTTTTCGAAAGAATCGCGGATAGCAAAAGCTTTCCGTCTAATATATTCAACACTTCGTTCTACATACCCTTTTTCATTTCCTTTGCCTACATTACAGAATCTAAAACGAAACTGATAATACATACTCATACTTAGTAGCCCTTGTGTCGCTTCTTTTTTTGTTCGACCTACAAAGCGTTTGACAGCAACTCGCATATTATCATACACCATTTCCAGAGGCACTCCATTTAGATGACTGAAAAATTGAACATGACTCTGCTGGAAACTTTGACTATCTTGTCGAGCAAAAAGTATTGCATATCTATAGTTACTCCATGCCAAGGTAAACACCGCTAACTGATAAACTCTTCTGACTCCACCAATTTTCAATTTGACAACTCCCCAATCAAACTCGCACACTTCTCCAGGTTCATACTCTTGCCGAATGAAAGTTTCTGGTGATTTTGCCTTACCACGCACATAATTGCAGACAGTTGTATAACCTATATCATGATTTTGTCGGACTAACTCTTCCCAAATGTCAATCTTTTTTAGCATTTGTTTTCTTAGTCCGCTTTTTCGCTTTTCTTCATTTGCTTGTAAGTACACATCTATCTTGTCTGCAATCTCTTCTGTCAACTTACGAGGTTTACGATTTGCAGAGTTATACTTTGGCAATAAGGCAATGGAATCGTTTAGGATTTCCTCCGGTTCACCTACTACTTTTTTACCTGCTTTTTCATACTCCTCCAAATAACGTTTAACCGTTTTTCGATGAACTCCTAAATCCCGACTGATTTTCCGTTGAGAATGCCCTTCTCTATGGTACCGAATGATAAGTTCTTGTTTCTGGTGCATTTTTAACATGGTTGCAATCAATTTTGTTATACACAAAATTGACTCTTAAACCGCTAAGTGGTACACTTTTTAATTGTAATCTGGTACATTATTCAACTAATATATACACCAGACGAATTAGAAGCAAATATTTATGAGCTATAACCTTATTTTGTATTTTGGTTGCCATGAGCCAAGGTATCGAGTACAAATTTCTTTTATGCAGGGTATTAAGATCTAGAACACTGACTAGTAACGACAAAAGGTAACAGGAAACCTCGTAATATATTTCTCTGAATCTATTACCTTTATACCATCTTCCATCTATACTCGATGGGTGACGTAAATAACATACTATGGCAAAGAAGAAAATTGAAGTAGACGGCTTAGTAATAGCTATTAATAACAAGGACTACATCTCCATTACGGATATAGCTAAACGTAGTAGTAGCAACAGACCAGCTGTTACGATTCAAAGTTGGCTAAGAAATCAAGGGACTATCTCCTATTTAGAGACTTGGGAGACGGTACATAATGACAATTTTAAAGTCAGCCAAATGGCTGACTTTAGAAAAGTAGCCGCTGACAACAGGAGTTCCATCACTCCTAAATCATGGATTACCTTAACAGGAGCTATTGGCTTAACTGCTACAAGTGGTAGGTATGGAGGGACATTTGCCCATAGTGATATTGCACTAGAATTTTGTTCCTGGTTATCTCCGGAGTTTAAGGTTTACTTCTATAAGGAATTCCAACGACTGAAAGCGGATGAACATTTACGGCTAGGTGATCCATTCAATATCAAGCGACATATAACAAGTGGTAATTACTCTTTACTCGTTTCTGCGATCCTAAGTCAAACAGATGAACGGCTCTTAACCCATCCTCAACCTTACAAAGGGCGACTACCTTTGGCTAGTGAAAGCGATATGCTCAATAAGATTGTTTTTGGAAATACGGCTAAAGAATGGCGCCTCCATAACACAGATAAGCCTGTGGATCGCAATCAGCGAGATTATGCGAGTGTCTTGGACTTAACGATCCTAAATAATCTTGAGTTCTTGGATTCTATGCTCTTGCAATGGGATTGTGACAAAAAAGAACGGGAAACAATTTTACAAGAAGCTTATGATTTTCAGTATCCTATTTTGAAGCGATCTAAGACCATTCAAAAGATACAGAGATTGGCAGATAAAATTCAGTAAACAGTTAGTAGAAAATCATTGCCTGAGTAACTGCCTAATCTCAAAAAAATCACCCCTACCCTACTCTATCTGATATCACCAATTTTTTTCTACAATCTACTATGGCTATATAGATCTTTATTAAGAGTGTATCATTTCATATAACTCTGCATCTATGCTCTTGTGAGATTTGCTATTAGCATTTCGTGGTTCTGCATTACAAAACTATAACATCAATGATAATATATCTCTTGGATATGTTTTGTATATCCAAAGCATATCTATCAATCAAAAAGGTGCTTTAGTTGACAAGGCTATTGTCTTTTCATCGTTTGAATTCAAGCAAAAGATAACTAGGTCTTTCCTGGAGCACGACTACAAACAAAATAACTTTCCTCAACTCAAAGTATATCCGAGTCTTGAAACTTTGCTTTTCTAAATGATGAAAGGAATCGTTATCTACTAGAACTAGAATCTAATTCTGCCTTTGGTCTTTAGAATTTTGTCATAGGGCAAAATTCTAAAGACCAAAATTAAAAAGTCGAATGACCTCGACTTGAATTAATTCTTCGTTTTCAAGTTTTCATCTTATTGGCATCTTTTCACAAGATTTACCAAAAAACTGTTTCCGTGCTATTTTCAGGTCTATTTTAATCTTGCCCTAGAATTAAAGAATCTAAAAAAGATAAAGATTCTTCAATAGTAGAAATATGGTAATCATCCAAATATATCTTTTGGATATAATTTGTATATCCATTGTGTATCGTTTGGTGAATTATCGATTAGAAAGTATGGTTAAACCGAAATTACACAACCACCGTCCTAGAACGGTGGTTTTTGAGAAATAATAAAAACGACTCTAGAATTTAACTAATCCTGTTTGATTTCGACCAACTGGTTTTCAATCTTATTCGGGCGTTTCTTTTCATCAATATTGAAATCTATTAATCTGAGATATTTGTAAGCCCAAAAAAATATAGAAAATCGCTTCTAATTGAAATTCATCGAACATCATACATCTAGATTTTATTTGATCTTCTCATCTTCTAGATAAAAGTCAAAAAAATAAAGATTTCTTGGTGAGAGAGGTGAGAGAATTGAGAGAATTGAGAGAATTGAGCTAAAACTTAATAAAATCGTCGAATATATACCTATCGAATACTCTTTGTATATCCATTGTATATTTTCTAAGAGAAATGCTCTCTGGATTTAGCTATTTTCTTCTGATTTCGATCGACTTATTTTAAGCCTGTTTTAAGCCTTTGTTTTTATTAAATCGTACTTTCTACATCCGAGATATTTGCAAGCCTAAAAAACATTGAAAATCGCTTCTGTTGAAATTTTGTCGAATAGCTATTCATCTAGATTTTATTTGATCTTCCCATTTTCTAGGTAAAAACTCAGAAAATTAAAAGTTCCTCGGTAAAAGAGCCGAAAGAATCGAGGTAAAACCTAGTAAAATCATTATAAAAATATCTAATAGATATTCTTTGTATATCCATTGTATATTTTTTATTAGAAATACCCTGCCTAGACCAGCTATTCTCCTCTAATTTCAGGCAACTGATTTTAAGCCTATTTAAGCGTTTGTTTTTATTAAGATGAATACTTTGTAGTCTTTAGCTTTATGAGCTCATAAAAGTTGTTTAAAATGGCTTAAATCAAATTAATGAAGTGTCATCTGATCGGATTTTTTCATTAGTTCAAATGAAAAAGAAAAAATCAAAGCCAGTAACTCTAAAATTAGAATAGATAGAAAAATTCAGTAAAATCGTCAAAAATATACCTACTAGATATTTTTTGTATATCCGTTGTATATTAAAGTAGTAATTTTAAACTAGTCAAGAACAAGAAACATTGAAAACGGACCTTAGACAAAAGCGTATTCGAGTAGAAATCAAAAAGTAAGGAATGATGTACTAGCAGGAAGAATTTAATATCCGACCAATCTGCGATTATTCCTGAAGAGAAAAGAGTTTTTAGTGTATCTAAAAATTCATATTTAATTATACTAGGAATGGTATAATTGTGATAATAAGGAGATCGTTTATTTTGTTTATTCGTTAAACCATTTTTGGATATACAATTCAACAAAACAATTTAGAAAATCACTTTTCTATCTCGCTTAGAGTATAACCCTCAAATTTCCAAAATCTAGCGATTCGCATCTCAAAAGATAAAGATGAACTTTACAAAAATTAGGCAAGAGTAATGTA
Source organism: uncultured Saprospiraceae bacterium (assembly GCA_937921525.1). Classification (GTDB taxonomy): domain Bacteria; phylum Bacteroidota; class Bacteroidia; order Chitinophagales; family Saprospiraceae; genus JAFMDF01. The sequence goes on along the minus strand of CAKZUM010000221.1, from coordinate 5,010 downwards.
TAGGAGTAGAAAATAGAAGTGAATCAAAAATGGGTAACCAATATAGAAATACATACAATGTATATCTAATAGATATACATTGTATGTATTGAAAGGAATTACAATCGATCTTTCAACCGTTCATTCAAAGCTTCAATGATAATATGTTTCATACTTAAGCCTTGGTCTTGAGATTCTGCTTTTAACGCATTATAGTATTTTTCAGGTAGTTTAACAGGTAACGGAATTAGTTTATGCTTTTTAGGTGCGCTTGCTTTAGCACTTCCCCTAGTACTTGCTTTTTCAACATCCAAATTTGCTAAAACATCGTCAATCTTAGAATCTGAGGGTTTCTTATTAGTAGGTTTTAGATTTTTAAAAGTCTTTTTCGCCATGATAATTTCTTTTTTAAAGATATACTACTTAGCTGAATATTCTTGTATTAAATTTATAGCTTCAAAAAGTAGATAATTATTAATTCAATAGTGCCACTATGTATCATAATATATACAACCACCTCAATCCTCAGAATCAAATCCCCCCAAAACATTGATGCTTATATAGGAAACAATATATACAATGAATATCTTTTGTATATACAAAAGATACCTAATTAAAATTTTATGATTCAACCGCCAGCTGTACAATTGCCATAACTTCTTTTGTCAAGTCGTTAATTTCCTTTTTAGCTTTAGGGTTTTCATATTCAACAACTCCCATACCGTTAGCATTGGCTTCCCCATATGCGCTACGCTTATGAAGAATAGTATTCATCCAATCTACTTTGTATTTTTCCATGTAATCTCCTAACGCATTGAGATATGCTTTATGCATAGTTACATTAGTTTCATATCTATTAACAACAAAGTAGCAGGGTAGGGGAGCATCTAAACGATCTCGTAATAGAGAAATATGTTCTAAGAATTTTTCAGTTGCCCAAACATCACTTCCACCAGTAGGGGTAATAGGTATTAGAGAAAAATCGCTTTTTGCTACGGCCCTAGAAGTAGTGTCCTTTACTGCAGGCGGACAATCTATTATTACAATATCAAAACGCTCACTTAGCGTATTGATCGTTTTACTCATATCTGTACGATTGGTAACATGAAAGACTGGAACAGAAGGTAATTCTTCGGGTCGGAAACTATACCATATATTGGATGATTCATTTTCATCTGCATCTATAATACATACGTCCTTACCTTGATGGGCTAAACTTACTGCCAAGTTTTGACTAACGGTGGATTTACCTACTCCTCCCTTAAAGCTGATTACTGTAATTACCATAGTATATTTATGTTGAATAACGAGTTAAAAGATTATTCTATGGATGATTAAGCCTTACTTATGACGCTTAACAAACATGAATTAGGTGTAAATATATACAAAAGATATTCAAACAATAGACGAAATATATCTTTTGTATATCCAATAGATGTATTTCTAGAAAAAAAGCCCCAAATAATAGGCTTTGGAAAAGAACTAATATTTAAAAGATGTAATCTCCACTTTATTCTGTACTACCAACAATTGCTCGCTTAAAAGAGCAGATATCAATTTCTGATTTAAAGTTGTACCTATTGTGGGTCGCTGGCCTCCCAATTTGCTTAAAAGCTTTTTAGCCACTTATTCCATTTACCAAAAAAAAACATATGAAGTTGTACTAGTTGTGGGAAGCATATAATCCTTATATAAGAATTAATGTTGTACTAGTTGTGGGTAAGTTATAAATAGCAATGGTTTGCAAAACAATAAGTTGTACCTATTGTGGGATAAATTAGATCGCTGGACTCATAACAAAAGTTGTACTAGTTGGAGCTGAGCTATCAGAAAATTAAAGAGTAGATACAAAATCAACTTAGTTGTACCAGTTGTGGGTTCTAACTAATCTGGATTTAAATTAAAAATAGAAAATAACTGTATAATCATATTTTTTTCAAAAAATATGTACTCTTTTTTAGTATTAGAATATTTTTTTTTGAAAATACTTTCCTACTTAAGTATTTTAATACTTATTATTTATTACTTACTATTTAGAGCTAATAATGGATTTTTCTTTCTCGTCATTGAAAGCTTTTATTTAAAGGGGCTTTTTAACTAGTTGTACTAGTTGTGGGTGTCTTTAAATTGTACTTAATGTGGGCTTCTATTTGAGCTTAGTTGTACTCTTTGCGGGTTATAAACGGTTTTATGTTGTACTAGTTGTGGGTTTAAGTTGTACTAGTTGTGGATACGGTTGTTTTGGTTGTACCTTTTGTGGGTTGTACTTTTAAAAAAAGAAGTACAACTTTTTACTATCTTTGTTTAGGTACGAGTACTTGTAATTTGTAGAGCACTACATTTACAAGCCACACAAGATGTAAACTTACTAGAATCTAAACTACACCATTCCTAATGAAATCAAAACATACAAGCGAGCGGAGAGTCGTTAAACTAGAAAATAGTTTCGTTTTTCAGCAGAACTATAGAATGCCTGCCTTAGAGCAAAAAGTAATGTTGTGTTTGATTTCCAGTATTGATACCAAGGCAGAAACATTTTATGAAAAGCTGATTCCTGTAACAAATATCCAATCAATGTTAACAGCTGGTAATGCTGCTAAATGGGGAAGTTTCTATGAGCGTTTGGAAGATCTAACAAAACGGCTTTTTGATAGTGGTGTGGTATTAGAGTCGGAGTTAATGAAACAGGTAAAAAGTAGAAGGCGCTTTTTTGAAATAATAGAACCAGCAAAGAATGAAACAGGTGCCCTCTGTATAAGATTTGTTTTTTCCCGTTGGATGGAACCTCATCTATTGAATATGAAAAAATATGTTCAATTTCAATTGAGTGAGGTAGTCCCGATGAAAAGTGGTCACTCAATTCGAATTTATATGATGCTTCGTGCATATAGAGATTCTAAACGAGGTTTTGAGAAAGTGAGCCGAAAATCCTATATGATCGAAGAATTACAACAGAAGTTATTATTACATAATAAGTATACGGGAAAATATGGGCCAACTAATTTTCAAAAGAAAGTAGTTGATAAAGCAGTAGAAGAAATTAATGCTTGTAGCCCTACCATATACATAAGCTGTGAAAAAATTAAGGAAGGACGGAAATTCGTAGGTTTTGAGTTTGCTATTTTTGATGTACCTAAAAAGGAAAATGTATCTCAAATTGATATTGATACTCTTACTAGAGCAGAATTAAAAGCTTATGAAGGTTTAGTAGCATTTGGTGTATTTCCGGGTATTGCTTTTCATCGACTATTACCTGAAATTAAGAGTGGTTTATCGGATGGATTTGAAGATATTTTTGTGCTGTATTTGATAAAATATATCAAAGAAAGAGCAAAAATAAAAAAGCCAGGCACTTTAGTTAAATGGATACTCAATCCAAGTATTACGGGTAAAGAGCAAGCATATCTTATTAAAATAGGAGAGCAAGTAAGAGCATATGCCAAAAAGATGGAAAAAGATAAGCCAGAAAATTTTTACAACCGAATGGAGGCTAAAAATATGAAGAATAGTGAATTTGAGGCTTTAAAGAAAAAGAATACTGAAAAATAAATTCATTAAGACTGGGTAGCTGCTGTATTTAAACTGACTTATGTATGGAGATTTTAAACTTTGAACAATTTAATATTCGGACTATTTCTCATGAAACAGAAACATGGTATTCCGTTGTTGATATAGTGGGTGCCCTATCACAATCTGCTGATCCAGGACGGTATTGGAGAAATCTTAAAATGAGATTAAATGAAGAAGGGAGTCAAGTCGTCTCAAATTGCGACGGGTTGAAATTAAAAGCAGCAGACGGTAAAATGAGGACGACTGATTGTGCTAATAGAGAAACAATTTTGAGACTAATACAGTCTATTCCTTCTCCAAATGCAGAGCCTTTTAAAATATGGCTAGCTAATGCAGGCAATCAGTTTATTAAAGAAACGGAAGATACTGATGTACTAACGGATAGATTAAAAGATGCCCTCCGAAAAAAAGGTTATGATGATAATTGGATTACCACAAGAATTAGAAGCATTGAAATAAGGACACAGTTAACAGAAGAATGGAAAAATAGAGATGTTAAGGATCAGGAGTTTGCTTTGTTAACAGATGAAATTATGCGAGGTACTTTTGGATTAAATACCAGAGAGTATAAAACATTAAAGGGTATAGTTCGACAAAATCTAAGAGATAATATGTCAACAATGGAGTTAGTTTATACGATTATGGCTGAGGAGACAACTCGATTATTAGCTATAAAAGAAAATGCGCAAGGTTATAAAGAAAATCAAAAAGCAGCTAAAAAAGCATCTGGTATTGCAGGAGATTCTCTGAAGAGATTTGAAGAAAAAACAGGCCTTAAAGTAGTAACCAGCAACAAGGCTTTAAATAAATAAGAATAATCAGAAAAGAATTTAATAAGACATACCAAAATAAAAAAGGGAGCCAACCGAAGTCCACTCCCTAATATCTTTCATCTACCCCCCAGCGATGAAAGACAATACAATATACATTCCCTATGCTTCGGAATCTACCTGCATGTATATAATAGTGTGACACTACCAATTAGTCCTACGATAATAGTCTCTTTTTATATACAAGGAATTGAGCAATTGAAATTAACTGATTACTTGGTTAGAAAACATTCCTGTAGAATCATATAGCTAATAACAATAAGAATAGATAGGGTAGAAGTGACGAATACTTGGAATAGTGTTTTATCTCTTATAGATAGTATATAGTGCCCTAACACTAAGCTCACCCGATTTCCATTCCCCTCACGTCCCCCTAAACTAGTAGTGATTCTCATCCCAGTAGAAAGCCCCTTCAATAACAACTAGTTCAGGAACCAAGGGACGATCGAGAAATGGATAGGTCGCTAACAGCATCCTCACTTTAGCCTTCTTTATGCCCACCTTGAATTATTGCTTTAGGGCATCCTTTCCTTTTTCCTTTTACAAAAAAATACAACGCTCCGATAGGTGCAAGGAATCGGCTGCGCCTGGTAGGATAATTTTTAGGAGACTCCGCTACCGATAAATTCCC